>NZ_JAENSQ010000046.1:0-30917 GCF_016613125.1 Pseudomonas sp. MF6776 | reverse complement strand
AGGCTGAAGCCTTGGGTACGACCGATTTGAATGGTGGCGCGCTCTTCAACGCTGAGTTCGGTATAAGACATAGGGGCAGCACCGTACCGGAAAGGTCAGGTGTTGCACTCAGTTTTTGCCGCCGCCAGGATTAAATCGGGCGCTTTTCGTTGTGAATTGCATGTTTTTTTGTGCATTTACAGTGCGGGCGCCCTAGTTTTTTGTCTTAAAAAGAAGTGAAAACGCAATGTTTGGCATCAAAAAGGCGGCATTAAAGCTCGTTGGTAAGGCTGAAAATGGCTCCGGATATCAGCTTTTTGAAGACAAAGAGGCCGGGGCGCTTACGAGATTCTGGCTTTACAGCGCTGGGTTTAAGGATGGCGTAGTAAACCAGCGGCTGGCGTATCAGCTTTCAGCGCGTGATCAGCTTGATATGTCGTCGCGTACGGGCTTTGTGCGTAACCGTCCGGCCATGTCATCTACCCAGCCCCGCAAAGCCAAGACATCGTGTGCACTCAAATTTAAGTGAGCACCAGATCTAGCCTTTTAAACGGGTATTTCATGCAGCCAACACTCGGTTCCTATTCCAAGGCCTTCAAAGCCCAGGTCATTCAATATGGGTGCCCAGCACGGCACTACAATTGCCAGCATCGCATTCAGCCGTAAGCGTGCCCGTGGAAGTCGCAAGGCTGGCATGACGCTTTTTTTTGTAAAATTTTTGACGATAGGATGAAGCGTACTCTTCAGAAACTGCTCGTGCCGCCGATGGCCCAGAGGAGCCAAATTCAACCTTCGGGGTTTCAATGCTAGTAAGCAGCTATAACAGCGTGTATGTGCTGTTTTCCTTCGCCGTAGCGATCCTGGCGTCTTATACCGCGCTGGACATGACTGGTCGAGTCACCCGTACCGAAGGCAAAGCATCGGCACTTTGGCTTGCCGGTGGATCTTCCGCCATGGGCACGGGCCTCTGGTCGATGCATTTTATTGGCATGTTGGCCTTCCAACTGCCCATCGAGCTGGGTTACGACCTGACGCTGACTGGCTTATCGTTGTTGATCGCCATCGCCTCCTCCGCCTTTGCTTTGTGGCTAGCATGCCAGACGGAAATGCCACTGCCGCGTTTGCTGCTTGGTGCGGTGCTCATGGGTATCGGAATTGCATCCATGCACTACGTTGGAATGGCGGCGCTGCTGATGAATCCTGTAGTGGAATACGTTCCGTCGTTGTTCGCGCTATCGGTGCTGATTGCTATCCTTGCTTCGGGCGTGGCTTTGTGGATCGCTTTCCGCCTGCGTGGCGAAGGTCAGTACATCAATCGTACACGCATCGGCGCCTCGTTAATTATGGGGTGTGCCATTGTTGGAATGCACTATACCGGAATGGCGGCTGCCCAATTTCCTATCGGGAGCGTGTGCGGAGCGGTCAATGCAGGCATTGATAGCAACTGGCTAATGGTTTTGGTGATTCTGATCACGCTGGCTGTCTGCGCTATTGCCTTGATCGTATCAATGCTTGACGTCCGCACCAGCATACTTGCCAGCTCCCTTGACCTCGCAAACAGTGAACTGGTGCAGCTAGCTCTTCACGACAATCTTACTCGCCTCCCTAACCGTATCCTCCTAAACGACCGTCTTCAGCAAGCGATTCATAAAGCCATCAGGCAGAAGAGCCACTTTGCCGTACTCTTCATGGATCTGGATGGTTTCAAAGCTGTTAACGATACTTACGGTCATCACACTGGCGACCAGTTGCTTCTGCAAGTAGCAAAGCGAATCAACGACGCCAAACGCGGCGAAGATACGGTGGCTCGCCTCGGAGGCGACGAGTTCGTTCTGCTTATCGATCCCGGCGAACCTGAAGACGCTGCGATGTTGGCGCAACGCTTGGTGGAAAATATTCGATTACCTTACGTACTTGGGCGGCAGACAGTGCATGTGTCCGCTAGCATCGGTATCGCTATATTCCCAGAAAATGGCCTAACCGAGCATGAGCTGATGGTCAATGCCGATGCGGCTATGTACCACGCCAAGGAGCAGGGCCGCGATGGCTACTGCTTCTTTGAAAAAGCTATGAACGTTAACGCTCACCTGCAGTTGGAAATGCAACAGGATCTGCGGTGCGCACTGGATCGGAATGAATTTATCCTGCACTTCCAGCCGAAGATGCTCGCCCCAAATGGCCCTATGATCGGCGTTGAAGCTTTACTGCGTTGGAACAAGCCAGGTTTTGGCTTGGTGCCGCCCGTCCGTTTCCTGCCCTTGGCAGAGCGTACTGGATTGATCGTGCCAATCGGTAGCTGGGTAATCCATGAGGCGTGCCGGCAGATGGCCGAATGGCAAGCGTTAGGCGAAGGTAAAGACGAATGGAGTATTGCGGTCAACATTTCGACGGTACAACTGGCCCATGCAAAGCTCGTTGATGTCGTGCGCAATGCCCTGCAAAGCAGTGGCCTGCCCCCCCGTTTCCTGACACTGGAAGTTACCGAATCTACGGCGATGCGGGACGCTGAAGCTGCTTTGATTGTTCTTGATCAATTGGCAGCATTGGGCGTGAATATCTCCATCGACGACTTTGGTACCGGTTATTCCAGCCTGCTTTATCTTAAGCGCCTACCAGCCAACGAACTGAAGATCGACCGAGGTTTTATCACCGAGCTGGCTAAGTGTGACGATGACGCGGCTATCGTTTCGGCCATAGTAGCGCTCGGTAAAACGCTGGGGCTGAGGATCGTTGCAGAGGGTGTGGAAACCGCTGAACAACAACAGATGCTTACCGAGTTGGGTTGCGACATTTTGCAAGGTTACCTGCTGGGCAAGCCGATGAGCGCAGAGAGGATGCTGGAAAGCTTAAGCGCGACCAAGACTCTAGCGTGATACTGCACAAGCCATAGATTCAAGTTGGTGCTTGCTGGTGCAATTTGCAGACCCGCTACATCACCTGATTTAAGCATCAGTTAAACATTCGAATTGGGATTTACGGCTTCTCCTCATTCGTCCGATAGTAAAATTCACTCTAAGGCTAATCAATGTTCAACAAGGCAATCAAGCAGACCTTGGCTGAGGCTCTGCAAAAGCTTCAGGCCGCAGAAGCAAGGGCCGTGGCCGTTGACCGTTCGACGGCAACAATTGAATTTAAACCCGATGGCACCATCATAGGTGCCAATGAGAACTTTCTTACCACCATGGGCTACCGACTGGAGGAGATCGTCGGACAGCACCATCGTATTTTCTGTTTTCCTGATTACCAGGCGAGTGCCGACTATCGTAAGTTCTGGCAGCGCCTGGCTGGTGGCGAGTACATACGTGAACGTTTCCTGAGGCGTAATAAGCAAGGCCTGGAGGTCTGGCTCGAAGCCAGCTACAACCCTATCCGAGGCGCCGATGGTCGCGTCGAAGGCGTGCTGAAGCTGGCCACCGACATTACTACTCAGGTGATCCGTGAGCAGGAGCAGAGCAGCATGGTTCAGGCCATCAGTCGCTCGATGGCTGCGATTTCCTTTAACTTGAAAGGTGAGGTTCTCGACGCCAACGAAAACTTCGAGCAGGCCATGGGCTATCGCCTGGATGAGATTCGGGGAAAGCACCACCGCATGTTCTGCACACGAGGTGAAGCGGACTCTCCTGAATACCGCGATTTCTGGGAGCGACTGAACCGTGGTGAGTTCTTCTCTGGACGCTTCCAGCGACTCAACCGGCATGGCGATACCGTCTGGCTGAGCGCAACCTACAACCCGGTATTCGATGCCAGTGGCCGGCTTTACAAAGTAGTTAAGTTTGCCCGTGATATTACGTCCCAAGTGCGCCAGCAGCAGGCAGAATCCGATGCAGCCACGCTCGCCTACAATATATCCCAGCAGACGGACAGAAGCGCTCGCCATGGTGCCGAGGTCATTAGTGAAACGGTCGAGGTGGTACAAGGCATAGCAGCCGAGCTCTCACGAGCGGCTGAAGGCATCACTGCAGTCAATCAGCAGTCAGAGATGATCCGCAGCATCGTGCAGACCATCCGAGGTATCGCCGAGCAGACCAACCTACTTGCTCTAAATGCTGCTATCGAAGCTGCAAGGGCGGGTGAACAAGGCCGAGGTTTTGCGGTGGTCGCCGATGAAGTACGAAACCTTGCAGCCCGCACGGCGCAGGCCACCGTGGAAATCGTCGATGTTGTGAAGCGCAACCATGAACTAGCGCAGGATGCTGTGGAGAGCATGCAGGCTAGTCGCCAAAAGGTCGATCAAGGCGTCGATTTGGTCAGCCAAGCCGGCTTTGTGATAGAGGAAATTCAGAGCGGAGCACGGCAAGTAGTCGACGCCGTGCGCCAGTTCGCCGAGGCAAAGGAAGAGCTCTGATGTAACTGTATCGGGCACAACCTCGTAAGGCTGTTCCAATTTCTCACGATAAGCGTGCTTGTCCAATATGACATCATCGCTGCTTACTGGGCGCAACTGAACGTTTGCATCCGAGCATCACGTCTTACGCAATTAGACCGGTTGCCAAATATGCGGCAGCAAATGATCGATTTCACTCGCCCGCTGCGTCGGCAGGCGTGTGAGCACGTCCTTCAAATAGGCATACGGATCATGACCGTTGAGCCGCGCAGACTGGATCAAACTCATGATCGCCGCCGCCCGTTTTCCGCTGCGTAGCGACCCTGCGAAGAGCCAGTTCTTGCGTCCAAGAGCCCATGATCGGATCTGGTTCTCTGCCCAATTGTTGTCTATGGGTACAGCCCCGTCATCGAGGTAGCGCGACAGCGCTGCCCAGCGTTTCAGGCTGTAATCGAGTGCTTTGCTGATGGCTGAGCCTTCGGGCACAAGGTCGCGCTGGGCGCTCATCCAGACATGTAGCATGTCCATTACCGGGACGGCTTTTTCTTTCCGTATTCGCCGCCGTAAATCCGGCTCCAGATCGCGGACTTCGCTCTCGATTTCGTACAACAACTGGATATAGCGCAGGGCTTGCTCAGCAAGCGTGCTTTTATTCGTAGCGTGCAGCTCGAAGAATTTGCGCCGTGCATGGGCCATGCAGCCGATTTCGGTCACGCCGAGTTCGAAGCTGGCTTTGTAACCGCCAAAATCGTCACAGACCAGCTTGCCCCTCCAGCCTTGCAGGAAGTTGCGAGCATGCTCTCCGGCACGGCTGGGGCTGAAGTCATAAACCACCGCTGCCACATCCGAGAACTGGCTGGTGGCGTAGGCCCAAACATAGGAACGGTGGGTTTTCTTTGTTCCCGGCATGAGCATTTGCACGGGTGTTTCATCGGCATGAATAATCTGCTGCCCGAGTACCACTTCGCGCAGCGCATCGACCAGCGGCTGCAACTGAACCCCAGTCACGCCAACCCATTCGGCCAAGGTTGAGCGTGGAATCGCCAGGCCCGCTCGACCGAAGATCGATTCCTGACGGTAAAGCGGTAAATGGTCAGCAAACTTGGCAATCATGACGTGGGCCAGCAGCCCAGCGGTTGGGATGCCCTTGTCGATGATCTGAGCCGGAACCGGTGCCTGGATAAGCGTTTCGCAGTCATCGCAGACCCATTTGCCACGTACATGACGCTCGACGGTGAACACGCCCGGTGTGTAATCCAACTTCTCACTGACATCTTCACCGATGCGTTTCAGCGCGCAGCCGCATGGGCAGTGAGTGTTGTCAGGTTCGTGATGGATCAGTGTGCGTGGAAACTCAGCCGGCAATGCAGTGCGCTTGGGCTTCTGCTTTTTCTCGGTCGCCGCTGGCACTGTTTGCAAGGCCTGAAGCTCTGCTTCAATCGCTGCGATATCTGTATCGATCAGGTCATCGAGCAAACTGGCCTGCTCAGGATTCATCTGCTCGCTGCGCTTGGCAAATTTCAAGCGCTTGAGCTGCGCAATTTCGAAGGTCAGCTTCTCGATCACCGTCTGATCGCGGTTGATCTTCTTGCCCATGGTTTCGACCGTCTTACCCATTGTTTCGACTTGCGAGAGCAATTGCGCAGCTAAGGCACGCAGTTGGTCGGGAGTCATTTGGTCGAGATTGGGAGAAGAAGTCATGCGCCGAATTTTGCCAGAGCAGGCGCTTCGCGGCGATAGACCGATAGGCTAATGGCAGCCGTTAAAGCAGTGTGATCGAGCCGCCGGAACCTGCTCGTTGCCATGGCAGGCCCAATACCAAGGCTTGGAGTTGCTCGGTGTCCAACTGCATTTCAGAGCCATGACGAATGCTTGGCCAGTGGAACTTGCCCTGGCTCAACCGGCGCGCCGCCAGCCATATGCCGAAGCCGTCATGCACCAGCACTTTCATGCGATTGGCGCGGCGGTTGGCGAAAAGATAAGCACAGTGCGGCTGCGCCGCACCGAACACCGCAATCACCTTGGCTAATGCCGTTTCGGTACCAGCGCGCATGTCCATCGGCTCGGTGGCGAGCCAGATGGAGTCGATGCGAATCATCGCAGAAGGTCTCGAAGAAAGGTCGCGCAGGCAGCAGCATTTTCAGTGGGCCAGTTCACTGTGACGGTGCCACGCGGGTGCTGTATTTCAACGCAAATATTCGATGATGATGTGTGGGATTTCGCCCCTGCCAGCGGCACGGGTAACGGAATAAATGCAGGTTGCAGCGCCGTGCTTTTCTGCGCTTGCAGGCGAATCCATTTGTGGACGAGGTTTGCGTTGAGGTTATGGCTGAGTGCGATGCTGGCAATCGAAGCACCGGGCTGGGCACATTCTTGAATGACCTGAGCTTTGAAGGATTTGGAATAGGAACGGCGTGTTGGCTGCATGAAATACCCGCTTAAAAGGCTAGAACTGGTGCCCACTTAAATGTAAGTGCACACCATGTCTTGGCTTTGCAGGGCTGGGTAGATGACTTGGCCGTACGCATACCTTTGTGCAGCAGTTTGAAGGCGTTGACGATACAGCCCACTTGATTAGTGCGTGCTTAGAGTTCGATGAATGCCATGGCGCTGTAGATGATAAATCCCGGAAGTTTTTTGCGCGTATGCTCGCGAGTTACGCCATTAATGCCGGTTATTGGAAGCTTTCTGCTGATTACGATCAGAATAAGGGCTTGCATATCGTAGTGATAGACAAAGCCATGCCGGATGACTACGCGAAGCTCAGCGCAGTTATCGTGCACGATCACAGTGATATATTGACACACGAAGATATCGATCATGTTGTGGTGAGTGCGTGCGCTGGATGAGTTCTGAGCGCATTGAACAGAGCCTGGTTGATTTCGGGCTTTTTTACGATTAAAAGCAAGCAAGCTCCAAGTTATAATAGTTTCACAAAACCGGAGAAAACGAAGCAAAGCCATGCTCCGCGCTGTATGCCTACTATCGCATTGACTAAGTTTACCCCAAGGTATGTGTCTTCATGCACACTGCCCCACGCTCTATACTCTCTCTCTATATATAAAGAATAAAAAGCATCGAGCCGAGCACGTGCCTTGCTTATGCCTTTTCCCTGGTTCTTCTGGTTTTTAAAAACTCTTCAAGCAGAAAAGCTTGCGAATCTGTATGTAATGAATTCCTGTTGCCAAATTGCACTTCACTTGAGTTTCCCTGCGTGATTCAAACTGAGAAGTGACCGACCGCGCTATAGCGCTGGATGATAGGAGGTGAGGTCATTCAGACCTTGAGATGGATATCAGGGGGCTTTCTGATAGCGCCGCCCGATGTACTTTTTGAATGGTCGAATGGCGTGCTCGGTATCACCGATAATATGCACCATGGCTTGGGCCGCCACTTTGGCATTGAGCTCCACGGCGGTGCTCTCATCAACCTCATTCTTGCCCGGTGTGAAGCGTTCAGAATCGCAGATGATGTAGGCGACGCGCGGCGAGATTGGGTAATAGAGGTCAGAATGCTTAGGTGCGTCGAATTCTGTCTCTGCAACACACGAGTGCACATTGACGACAGGTTGATCGGAGGTAATGAAAGGCACCTTTGTGTCATTTATCAGCAGTGCATGCCTAGCGTTGTGGCGGTCAGCGTACAAGCCGAACCCGATACTCATTCCAAACATGTAGCTCAGAAACCACCATGCATGTGCCATTGCGTCCGCCACGTCATTCTCCATGGCGTTGCCCCGAGGTTGAACCTGGATCGCGCTATCTCGGAAAGTCTTCGTGCGGGATATCTGGTGACCGAAGAACATCATGAATTCGATCATATATTGCTTATCTTGCAATACGTCGATTTGCTCATCCGCCAGCGCTTCCAGCACTGGAAGCGCCATTTCTTCGTGGGATGCGTGGAGATTTTCCAGTAGGTTGCACTTCATTGCATGGAGGTGCCGCCGCCCTGATTTTGAATACCATACTTACGGTACACGCCCTCAGCCTGCTGCATCATCAAGAAGTCATTAAGGTACGACATGTGCTGTTGGTGGAGATGGTCTGGGCTTAGCCGGGATAAGCCTTTAATCACCTCGACATGTTTGCTGGTAAGCGTGGTGGTTTTGTAAAAATAGTCGTCAGCAGCAATGGCACGCACGCTGTCGTGGGCAAACTTCCCAGTCTTAGTCGTGTAGAAAACATTCTTCGTGCCGCTGCCCCAGCGGGCTAGGTACTTCGCCCAGACGAAATGGTGCCGCTTCTTGGCTTCTAACTCTTTGCGCGACATGGGTGTCCGTTCCATTGGATGTTGGCTCGGAATCTCTCAGCCTCATTACCGCCTGTCAACCTGGAGGCTGGTTCTGCTTGCTGATGCCTGCTCGCATGTGAATTTTCCAGCTGACCGCCCCCTCTTGGCCCCTTACTTGGTCGGGAGTCGCCGGTTGTAACAGACCGGTGTCGGCCAAATGCGGCCATCCGATCCGTTAATGCCTGCAACTCATTTGTATCGATAGGCAGTCCAGTCAGCATCAAATCAGATGCCGAGCTTGGTTCGTTAGCTTGGATAATCCGCGCTCTTAACAACCTGCCCAAAAGCAGTCCCCCGGTAACGCTTGCCTGAAACCCAGATTTCTTCACCCTTAGAGCAAGGGGAAACCTGCTCTTTGAGAATCAAAGTGCAGTAAAATCTCGAAAAAAAGAGGGGCAAATTACTTTTCATTTGAGCAATACATCTGATCAATTTTTTAAATTATATTTACTGATTTTTCAATATCGTCGATCAGCCCTACGTCCAGCCCATTCTCTCCAGTAGAACTGTAGTGAGCAACGATGTAAGCCTTGTACCGATTAACAAATGTATCAGGCACGTCGTTGTCTACCAAGATTATCTGGCATGGGACTTCTTTTTCTTCGGCTTTATTAGCTACGTCAAGTAGATACTCATAAATATTTTGGTATTTCAGTGGGTCGGAAATTCCTTCGCGGGTATCTTCCTGTACGTTGGTCTGATCTTGATATTTCTCTTTTGTGGTTTTCCCCAAATATTTACCTACCGTGTCAATCATTAGTAGCCTAGGGTGGTTTATTTCAGAGTCAATCGCATATTCTAATAGTGATATCATAAATCCAACGGAGGAAATGGTTCTAAGTCCACCCGACGTTATATTCAGATAATCACGACCCCGGATAACAGGCGCAAAGCTTTTAGGGCTGATGCTAATCCCCTCCTGTCTCTTAATATTTACTTTCTTGAGATATTTGCTGAGGTAATCTCCGAGTGTTTCCAAAACTTCGGAAATACTTGGGGCCGTCTCTCTGAGCTCAACAAGTCGCTCGTTTAATTGCTTTATTGCCAAATTCAAATTTTCATATGCGTCATGAATTTTTTGCTGCTGATTTCTAACGCGTATGTTGTTAACTAGGAAGTCGCGAGCTTTTTTGTTGGATGCAATTTCCTTAACCAGAGTATCGCGTTGCGTGAGGTACGGCGTGATCATTGCTTGGCTTTCGGTGTCTAACATTTCTCGTGCGCGAGACAGGTCAGAATTGTATGCTGCCTGGTCTTGGGCCAACTCACGCGACTTGGAAGATAGTTCATCAATCAGCGACTGTATGCTTTTCTTTTTTTTCTGAATAGAATTCAATTCATCTGACAGGGTGTCCCTGCTGACTGTTTGGAAACTATCAGTCGCTTGCGTTGGCAGAATAGGAGTGTCGCAAACAGGACAGGGGTTAGCATGCTCTGTTGTTTGACCAATCCTAGTTTGTGCATGAATGATGCTATTTATTTTTGCAATGTCGTTTTCATAATCATTTTTCAAACGCGAGTACTTTTCTATTTGCACCCTCGTTTTAATGATTTCCTGTGCTGCGTGCTTTTCATTTAATGACAATTCGTTGAAAATCGCTTTAAGTTCCGTGTGGTTTTGAGAACTGGCGATCATAGAGTTGTTGATTTTTGTAAACTCGACTTCAAGTGCACCGATGGTTTTATCTATTATTGTTATCGAATCATCTATGGAAACTTGGCTGTCGTAACCTGTCTCCCTTAAGAACTCAGAAACAGATGTATATTTGTTAAGAAGCTTCTTGCTTTCACGAGCGCGCTCAGCAATTTCAACTTCTAGCTCTGCTATGCTTGAATCCAAAACATTGAAAATATATTTAACAACTTCTCGATTGCTAGTGGACTTTATCCAGTTGTTTAAATCTAAGAAGCTCTTGCTTCCGACATCATCTTGGTTAACATATACATATTTGAATAGATTTCGAAAGCTGAGTCGTTTTACTTCAGAATCTGCTTTGGAAGGTGAAACCTTAATTTTTACTTTCGGGAAGCCTAAGCTATCCAGTAAGAAGTCGGAAAAATAACCATCTGGGGCATGCGTATCAGTGAAATTTGGCGAATATTTTTTTGGAAAGAAATCAGCACATTTTTCAAATACGCAGGGGTAGACTTCTATGTATTCTTTTGAGTCATAGATGTTGCGCTTTATAGTGAGAGAGACACTATTTATTTCCAACTCTAGAGCGGCGTACTCGATGGATGCGTTGACCTCGTCAGAAAGCTCAATGCTGCTGGCGCCGAGTAGATAATTTATAAACTCTAGAATACTCGACTTACCTGTGTCTGAATCTCCATAAATAATGTTCATACCTGGAAAAAATGGTATTGAGTAAATCTTTCGATAGCCAACTAAATTTAGACCGCTAATGCTTATATGCGACTTCAATTTCAATTCCTTTTGAAAATTTCATTGAGATATGAATAAAGCTTGGTAGTTGCTTGCGCTTGCAAAGTCGAGAGGCTTTCTATTACCTCTAAGGCTGCGGAGAAGTAGTTTTGACTATCTTGACTGATAGAGGGCTGTTGCGAAGGAGATACTGCTTCGACGAAAGTCGAGTCAATCAGACTTTCTACAAAAAGTCTTCCTGCTGGGCTCAATAGATACTTAATTGAACCAGGATCTGTTTGGTTATCACACGCCAACATTCCACGCGCTGCTAATTCTTTGATTAGGGTCTTAAGCTTTGATCGGTTGAAGAGTATGTCCACATTTGTTGAGAGGCTTTCAATGGTGTAGGTGTACTGAGAGTCTATTGGTATGAATTTTTTTCCTGCCAACCGCAGTACTTCATTTATCTTTGAAGGGTTTTTTGCAAGATACATGAACGCTTGGATTTTTTCAAAGTCCAGCACTGCATTATTCTTAGGGGATAGGCCTAGCTTATAAATTATGAGTGCTAGCAACGAATAATTTAACGAGAAATCATCATCTATCAATAAGTAAGGCAACGATTGGCTCATTGCGTCGAGCCTTTTTTCGCTAGTACATCCTCAATAGAAGTATTGGCAGACCATACAACGTCAATATCCTCCTTATCGGCAAGCTGATGAATCATGCCCTTCTTGTGGACACCATCTAATTCGGCCAATAATGTTTTGAGATACAACCCGTCTTCGCTCATTATTTTGGCATGCACTCGTTGAACAAACTGATCTGGAGTGGTTTTGTTCGCTATATGGTGTTCGTGTTCTTGCCGGTAAATTTCCCTTACTTTGCCGTACAGGACGCTGAGAAGCTTTTTGTCATGATCGCTTGTAAACAGCTTTCTGGCTTCTTCGGCATTAAAAAAGTAACCTTTTGCGTTACCTGTAATGCTTTCGTGAACATCTGCTATGACCATCTTGAGTACAAAAAAATGATCATCATACTGATTGTTATCTTTAAAATCCTTTACTGCGAGGGGGACTTTATATGCCGCTTCAAACTCTAAAATATACTTAACTACAGCTTTGTAGACTGTTTCGTCTTTGCTTTTGGGTTTACAGATACTGGTGTGATCTTCATCTACCGCTCTTGAGTCTTTTTTCAGGCTTTCAATTGCTAGCGCGCTTTTCTTGTCAACAAACTTATCATGTGCACCATAGATGTACTTTGTAGGTGGTGGAGTCGACGTGTTTATCCAATCTCTACTGAATTGGTAGACCGCATCACTCAAGACACTCAGATCATTAAGTTGAACGTTAGAAGATAGAAAAGCCCCCATGTTCGCAATTTTGGCACCAGTGTGAGGAACCGCGAGAGAAATAAATCCCTTAACAGCTGTTGACTGGGTTTCCTCTAACTGGCCAAGAATGCATGCCTTTGATATCAGGCCACCCATACTGTGGGCGATGACCATGACTTTCTCGTAATCACTGAGATTAACTTCGAATTCTGTGCGTAACAATTGAGCAATTTCAGTGATTGGAAGGTTTGTTCTGATACCCTTCCTTGAGCTAAATAGGCGTGCAAACAAGCCTTTGGTAACACCATACGTTGTGGTAAATGTAGTGAAATAATTGAAGCATCCGATATCGTAACGGTCGCTTAACTGCGGGTCGGTAGCTAAAAGACCCGGAAATGAAATGTTGTCGTCAAAAGACCAAGTCTCTTGCCCCCCCTTTAAACCGTGGACAAAAATCACCGCGTTGGGTTTATTCTCTTTTTTTACCCATGTGATCATGCTCATCTGAATGTCCTTTTCCTGAGTGGACGACTGCCGTGGCCGCGAATAACGATGCGAGTCGACAGATAAATTGTGTGCTGGAGGCAGCGTTGGCAAGTCTGCGCTAACACTTGCCGGCCAAACGAAGTCGCGAGCATAGTGCTTGTTGGGGGCGAATTGCCATTAGAGCGCCGAGTGGACATCTAGATTTCCTCGCCATGACCACCCTGGCTGGTTACGAGTTTCGCGCTTTGCTGCGCATCCTATCTCTCATCGCGCTAACGCCTGTCGAGCGCGCATAGCCGATAGAGCTAGCTGAACCGCCCCCGACTTGGTGGACAGCCGCATCGAGCGATGCCAAGTAACGGCTAATGCTCGTCTCGATTTCTTCCATGCGCCGCTTCAGTTTGGCGCTGGTGAAATTCCGGTCTCGGTTGTTCACCGTCTTGAATTTACTGCCGTCGATGGCGACTAGGTTTTCGCTGAACAATCCCAACTGCTGGCAGAGCAAAACGAACTGGCGGCATACACCGCGAATGGCTTTGCTGTTGTCTTTTCGGAAGTTGGCGATGGTCTTGAAGTCGGGCATCAATCGCCCGGTCAGCCACATCAGCTCGACATTGCGTTGGGCTTCTCGCTCAAGGCGTCGGCTCGATTGGATGCGGTTTAGGTAGCCGTAGATATAGATCTTCAGCAGGATCTCAGGGTGGTAGGCAGGTCTGCCGGTTTCGGCTGGAATGACACCATCAAAACCTAGCGTGGCTAGGTCGAGTTCGTCGACGAAGACATCGACCACACGTACCGGATTGGTATCGCTGACGTAGTCGTCGAGGCTTTCGGGAAGTAAGGTACTTTGACCTCGGTGTTCACCCTGGATAAACCGTTTCATGGGCGTCCCTTGCGCTGAGATTCTCGGAAATCATAGCAAGGGTTTACCGATGCGTTTTTACACACTCTGGGCCAAGAGCAGCCCTTCGCATCAGGCATCTAGTAGACAATTCCTGCCATATAAATTGATGGTGGTAGGCCTTCCGGTAGTCACCACACTGGATGGATCGACCGTCTAATAGTCAACGCAAGCACCACTCATAAACGTTCGACGATTAGGCTACAATTGAAATCATAAATGGCATTGCGCCATCACGGTGTCAGTCCGGCTGCTCTTAGGTCTTGACATATAGGCTTAACTCGAAGTGCCTTGGTTCAAGATGCCATCATGCCAAAAATTGATCTACGCCGATTGATACTGCTGTTAGCTCTCGCGACAGGAGTAGTGACTTTCATCAATGCGCTGTTCGCTAGCTATCTCACGCAGCGCGATCTGCTTATGAGCCAGGCCCTTGAGGCCAACCGCGTATATGCGGTCAAGCAGGCGCTAAACACAGACCACTTCATTCGTTCGTCACAGGCCCACTTGGCGTTTAGTGCCCAACAACTTGCTGAACGCCTGGACAAGCCCAAGGACTTACAGCACGAAGTAGATCGCCTCCGACTCCAGTCAAATTACTTCAACTCTGCTTTTATTGTAGGGGCTGACGGTCGGGTTTTGGCTACATCGCCGAATGGGCTTGGATTGGTTGGCACCCGGCTTCAGTCAGAAGGTGCCCTCGCCATTATCGGCAAACGCACCCCGGTCATAACCGACCCATACATCGGTAGCACAAAACGCCAGCTGGTAGTGATGTCACACCCGATCATTGATCCCAACGACCAGTATCTGGGCTACGTAAGTGCATCAATCTATTTGCAGGAAAAGAACATCCTAAATGCAATCTTGGATGAATATTATCGTCATGACGGCTCCTATGCGTACGTTGTAGACCGGAACGGGCAGCTGATCTATCACCCTGACTCTACGCGTATCGGTGAAGGTGTATCAGCCAACGCTGCCGTCAAGCAGGTAACTGATGGCAAGGAGGGGGCTCTTCGCCTTATCAACCTGAAGGGCGTGGATATGTTGGCCGGTTTTGCCCCGATGAAGTCAACTGGCTGGGGAATCGTAGCTCAAACTCCGACTACATCAACACAGTCTGTATTGAACGATTTGATGCTCGATACACTGCTTCAGACGGTGCCGTTGTCCATACTCACGCTGCTCGGAATCTGGTGGCTGTCATGGTGGATTTCGCACCCGCTCAGAAAACTCGCCGAAAATGTAAAAGCGTGGGAAGAATCTGAAGCAATGGAGCGATTTCGTAATATCAAGACCTGGTACTTCGAAGCCGACCAACTCAAACGCACCATCATTAAAGGCTTAAGCCTACTTCACGCGCGCCTTGACAAGCTGAACCTAGACAATATTACTGAACCACTCACCGGCTTGAATAATCGCCGTGGCCTGCGTCTGGCCCTAGATAGGCTGCTTACCGCAGGCAAAGCGTTATCTGTGATCGCGTTGGACATCGATCACTTCAAAGACGTGAACGACCGGTATGGGCACGATGTCGGCGACCAAGTCCTCAAGTATCTTGCAGAACACATGCGTGAATGTTTCAGAGCCGGCGACGTCATGTGCCGCGCTGGAGGGGAAGAGTTCATCGTGCTGCTCCCTGAGCTTGAGATAGAGGCCGCCCACAAGATCGCTGAGCGTCTTCGACTCAGCATGGCGAGTCAGCCGAGCCCATCTGGAGAGGTTGTAACCATTTCTCTGGGTGTGGCCTATATGCCTAAGGGAAACTCCAGCATTGATACGGCACTGAGAGCATCGGATGCGGCGCTCTATAAAGCCAAAAACCAGGGAAGAAATTGTGTGGTATCCGCTAGCGAGTTTTGAGCGAGTTCGGCTGACTCACTGGCCACAACAGGCTGACTGCTTCTGGCCGCTTTGAGCCTGTCACATCAGGCAAAAGTCGGCCAAATGCGGTCGTTCAGCGTCTACGAAAATCAGCAGGGGTTCACTTTGCGGTGATTTGCCGAAGCTCCTATGCTGACGAGACTAATCGCCATCACGCGATTGACCCTGGCTAGGCTGCCATCCACGTAGTCTGAGCCTTCAAATTTCAATGAGCAGCGGCCAGCCAGGCTCCACTGCCCGCATGGACGCACAGCATGATCGAGTCGATTAGCCTTTCTAATATCGCCACCTACAGTCCCGACAAATCCGAAAATATCGTCAACCTAAAACCGATCAATTTCTTCTACGGTGCAAATGGCGCGGGCAAGACCACAATCAGTCGACTGATCGAAAATCCTGTCATTTCGGCGGACTCTCGGATCACTTGGCTGAGGAACAGCCAGATCCCGGCTATGGTCTACAACAACGACTTCATTTCCTCTAACTTCACGGACTCGAAAGAGCTCCAGGGTGTTTTCACGCTGGGGCAGGCCGAGCAAGCCCAGCTTGATCGCCTAGCGTCACTCAAGGATGAAAGAAAGCGCCACGAAAAAATGAAAACAAAATCGGTCATCCTTCTTGATGGTGAGGATGGTAAGACCGGAAAGAATGCAGAACTGATTTCTCTAGAAGCAAAACTGGCAGCCCGGTGCTGGGAGCAAAAGACGAAGCATGACGATCATTTCAAGGGCGCGTTCACGGGATTGAGGAACAACAAAGAGGCCTTCAAGGCTAGGGTATTGCAAGAATACGTCAGCAATAGCTCAGCCTTGGTCGACCTCGCTAATCTCCAGGAAAGAGCCTTGGTGTTGTATGGTGAACAACCCTCGAAGATTTCTTCTGTTCCGAGCTTAGATTTATCGCGGCTAACCTCTTTCGAAACTAGCCCGGTTCTAGCCAAGAAGGTAATTGGTAAGGATGACGTCAGCATTTCAGCAATTATCCAGAGACTGGGTAACAGTGACTGGGTTAGGCAGGGAATTAAATTTCTTGAGCACACAGACGGACAATGTCCGTTTTGCCAGCAAAACATACCTCATGACTTTGAGAAAAATCTCGCTGACTACTTTGATGAAACATTCGAGGCAGACTCTAAGGCAGTTGCAGTTCTTTACTCCAACTACTTTCAATTTGCAGATGAGGTGTTGACTCAAGCGCGTAATCTCTTGGAGTCAGACTGTGCTCATTTGAATAAAGACAAGGTTAGCCTTGAAATTCAGGCACTAGAAGCTGTGATCTTGGTTAATAAAAGCTGGATGGACAAAAAAGTTTCTAACCCGAGCTCCGAGGTTAAGCTTGAAGGATTGAAAAACATTGAGGACGGCATTGCGGGGCTAGTCGATGCTGCCAATGTTAAAGTTACAGAGCACAATCGACTCGTTGCTAGCTTTGCCGCAGAGCAAAACAAGCTCACGGGAGAGATATGGAAATATGTTATCGATACTGAGCTCAAGAACACGCTGGCCGACTATGCCTCCGAAAAGGATACATTGCAGAAATCCATCACTGGCATCACGTCGAGTCTAGACAAAGCCAGGGAAGACATAAAAAATGTTGATATTGAGATCGACAAAATTGAAACCGCACTGACGAGCGTGAAGCCGACAGTCATTGCCATCAACAAGATTCTCAAGAGTTTTGGGTTCAGGAGTTTTTCGCTCGACCCGGCCTGCATCGGAAATTCTTACAGGCTTATCCGAGCTGACGGCAAAGACGCCAAGCAAACTCTCAGTGAGGGCGAAAAGACCTTTGTTACTTTCCTATATTTCTACCACCTACTCAGGGGTAGTATCACAACATCGGGCATCACAAGTGACCGGGTCGTCGTCATTGATGATCCAGTTTCAAGTCTAGACAGTGATGTACTGTTTATCGTGAGTAGCTTGATAAAACAGCTTTTTGCCGAGATCAGAAAGAAAGATAGTCATCTCAAACAGATTTTTGTGCTCACGCACAATGTACATTTCTATAAGGAAATTACGTACGATCAGCGGCGAAAGCCCGAAACATCTCTCAGTGATGAAACCTTCTGGATCGTTCGTAAACCTGGTGATCACTCCTCAATCGAGTTTCACCCGAGCAACCCCATCAGAACCGCCTACCAGCTGTTGTGGGATGAATTGAAGAAATTCCCAGTGCCAGCGCTTACGTTGCAAAATACTATGCGAAGGATTTTGGAAAATTATTTCAAAATCCTAGGTGGCATAGACACGAACCATCTTGTCGGACAGTTTGAAGGTCTTGAAAAGGTACAGTGTCAATCGCTAATAAGCTGGGTGAATGATGGCTCGCATTACGCTCCTGACGAGCTATACGTGGCTATTGGCGACAACATGGCAGCCAGCTACATGAAGATTTTCTTCAAAATCTTCAAGGTCACCCGGCATGACGCCCACTACAAAATGATGATGGGTGATGATTATGTCGATCTCGATCCGGATGAGCTTCCGGACGAGCCTCAGGACGACGTCAACGCTAACGTAGATGGGCACCAAGTAGTTAGCGTCGTTGATGCTCCGGATTTGCCCGTACTCATTCATGCCTCATCTACTATCCAGGCCGACCATGCGGCACCGGAACTGACTGTTCCTTCGGCAGGGGAGGATCGTCCAGAGATAGATTCAGATATACCCTTCTGACGACCATCAGTCGTGCTGCGCGTGCAGGGGAGTATTGAATGCGTTCATCTGGC
This sequence comes from Pseudomonas sp. MF6776, assembly GCF_016613125.1. Classification (NCBI taxonomy): domain Bacteria; kingdom Pseudomonadati; phylum Pseudomonadota; class Gammaproteobacteria; order Pseudomonadales; family Pseudomonadaceae; genus Pseudomonas; species Pseudomonas sp. MF6776. Next base: position 12,612 of record NZ_JAENSQ010000046.1, on the reverse strand, counting down.
CACGGGCCGTGGTAGGAGGTGCGGCCGTGGACAAGCGACAAGTACCTCTATAGCCTTCTTTTCACTCCCCTGTACTATCAAGCTGAACTTCTCTTGACCAGCTTGAAAATGCCCGAGCAATCCTGCGCCTGCCTGTAGCTGGGACTTACTAATGCTAATCTACAAATATCGCAACTGCGCACAGCGAACTTGGGAGCTCCTTCTTAATCGTAAGCTCTACTTCTCACCACCTGCGCAGCTAAACGACCCGCTAGACTCCTCTATCGATATTCATGCAGAGTACGAGCGAGCAAAGAAACTAATAAATGCAATGGACGATCACCCTGAGCGTAGAAAGTCGTTCCTGATTTATTTGCTAGATGGGTCTCATCACTTCAGATGCCCGTCCTCAGGAGAACGAATAGGATTGAATAAGGCATTGCAGATGTTCATTCAATTGTTAAGGATTTTATCCTTTTCACGAACACCAACTGATGCCCTCCTACGGTCACATTACGCTGAAGGCCACAGCGGTATTTGTCTAGGCTTTGACCCGGAATTTCTCACTTTTGACCATGTATTCAGGTCGCTCAAGACCAGCAAGCGTGCGGAGCAAATCCGGCCCTGCCGACTAGTCAAATAAAAGATAAGTGGTCAAGTCAGTGCAACTACCAACTTATCACTTTTCAATAAGTTTCTTTTAGGTATATAGAAGTTAAGTGCATAGGTGATTCTGTCGCTGAGTTGATATAATGAAAATATAAAAAGCCAAAAAATAAAAATGTAAATTGGCAAACAAAACAAGAATAAAGTTAGCAGTATGAAAGAAATACAATTTTTAAAAGATGCATACGACCAAAATCGATGGAAATCTGTCATTACTATCGCGAATTCAATGTCAGGTTTGGAAAGAGTTTTCGCGACAGTTGAACTGTCTATGCACATCAAAAGCCGCAGAGCTTGTCTAGGTTTTGAGCATAAACTAACAGCAGAAGAAAAAAGAACCTTGGCAGCTACGGCTAAAGTCATCGGAAATGAACGTGTCCTCTTCGATATCAGTTCAGCGGCGGTGATAAATGACGTGGAATTAGTCGCCTATTTGTTGTCAAACCTCGGTGAGCTGCATGGATTTAAAGCGCACAAGGCATGCATTAACGCTATCAAAGTTGGGCAGCACGACATTGCCATAATGGTTATCGAGTGGCTTATTAGGATTAAGTACAGCCATGTTGAAGTATATGACATCTTCATTTCAGCGTATTCATCAAGAATAATGTCATGCAGGATATTCGACATAATCGTTATGTCAGGGTATATCGTCCCGATTCTGAATCAAGCTCGCGTTGGTTTGATGGATCTCCATTCTAATTTCATGGAGTTGGTCGCTGGACTTGACGATGAAACGAAGATAAAAGTATTTGAAAGATTGTGAGCAGTAATCTTGGAATTACCCATTCTACGTTTTAGCTGATTTAGAGGGCGGAACACTTAAATTTATGGCTCACTGGAACTTCAGGAAGCTTTGTAAGTGATTTTATTCAGGTCGTAGAAAATATACAGCTCGCCTAAGTTCGCTGTAGGAGGCCATTTTGAGGCTTGTGGTTGATGAAAATTAAATTACGTTAGGTAACTGATTTATATGAAGTAGAATTGGCTGGAAAATGCGTAATTCGGAGTATTAAAATCATTTAATTTATGATTTATGATTTATGAGAGCTCTGCGAATCAAGATTTTCAACACTTGCAATCAAGGCTGGGGACCGTGCGCCTGATTTCGTGTTGACCGATGCGAATGGAGAAAACGTAAATTCGATTGACTTAGTACGAAAAGGCCCAGTAATTATAGTTTTTCTGAGAGGATTGTGGTGTTGGTATTCGCATACGACGCTCATTGCTCTTGAGGCAATTAATGAAACATTGAATAACTTTGGAGTATCTCTCGTCGCCATATCGCCGCAGCTTCATTTTTCACCTGCCGATATGGGCAGAAGACAACAGGTCAGCTTTCCAGTTTTGCGCGATGTTAACAGTCGGGTCGCACTGGAATTTCAGGTTGCATGGCGCCTGCCAGCCCCCGTGAAGAACAAATATCGCGCATTGGGCGCAGACCTCGACAAGATGAATGGAGCAGATTGCGACCTGTTACCCATGGCATCGTTTTTTGTTATCGACAGACAAGGGACTATTGTGTATTCGGCGGTCAACGCGGATCATATACAACTAATGAGTACAGAGGACCTTCTTATAGTACTGAACAACATACCACCACCCCGAAAAAACCGTGCGTTAGAATAGCCAACTACCCTTTTAAGATAAAATGAGATGAAAATGCGGCACCAACAGCCGATACGACCAAATAGAGGACGCTACGGTCCGTTGATGGTGTTGGTCAGTGCGCGTATTTTAAATCGCGAGTCGGCAGGCAGTTACATTTCAAATACAGGCCGCTTCACAATAATAATATTTCTTAGTGATAATGGTCGTCTAACCTTTAACGCTAATTCAGCCAGCAGCGACCTTGAAGCTAAAATAGGCACTACCATTCTGATCGGCGGCGCCGGGAAAGAGCAGACCATATCTTGGAGCGCTCCAAACAAACTGCTTGAGATAGCAATTGAAAATAGATTCGTTGCAGATGTGATAGCGGCAATCACTCCAAGTAAAACGGTGCTATCAGACGTTGTTGGAGTATATGGCCCCGAGGCCGGATTTGGCGCCCTAGCCAAACGCCTAGCTCGCAAAATGATCGGGCAACGAAAAACCAGCGCCAGCTTGGTCGCTGATGGATATTATTGCGCGCCAACGACACGCTTTATGATTGCAATGATGATTAACATTCGATACCGCAGAGGGGGGGGTAAGTTAAGTCAGAAGAGACCTCATCTGCCTGAGAAAACTTTGAAAACTATTGTCGACCATATTGAAAAGGAAATATCGTCGGTTATAAGCGTTTCCGAAATGGCCGAGATCGCCACCCAGAGCAGATTTCATTTCGCCCGCACATTTCGCGCTAGCACTGGCCGGTCCCCTCATTCATATATTGTGGATAGCAGGCTCCATCGTGCAGAGTTCCTGTTATCTGAGACTAACGCTAGCCTTTCAAAAATCGCAAACGATTCAGGATTTAACTCACAATCGCATTTCACAACCACATTCAAGAAACGGATAGGCATCACACCTGGACAATACCGCGACCTTCATCGTTAAGCATTACAGCAAGTAGCAAGCAAAGGCCCACCAGATTGGTGGGCTATCGGTTAGTCGATTCCCCCTTACGAACGAACGGGTGGTTGATCTCTGCTTTTCGCCTCTTTCAGGAGTTGCTGAAGCATCTTTTCATAATTCTCATAATAACCCCCACCGAAATGGGTAAGTCGCTCCTAAACTTTTGCGTCGTACAGGTAGTGAGTGGGCCAGTACTGGCTCGCGAAACTACGCCAGATCGTGTAGTTGTTGTTGATAGCGACAGGGTTGGTGAGGCTGTATTCCTTCACCTTGTCCCTGCCGTTATCGACAATACGTTCGAAGCCGTATTCAGGGGCATGCACACCGATCACAGCCAGATCGTCCTTCTCGTATTTCTACGCCAGTCACTGACCCAGACGGAGATCAACGAGAGGAAAACAGCACAATCAATGCAACATGGCGTCCGACGTTGCTGGCTTGAATTATCCACTTGCTGCTGAACACGACCATGCTAGAGATTAGGGCAAACGTGTTAGGGTCATGTCGGCGAGAGTGAGCAGGATCGATAAGCGAGTGCGGTGTGCACCACCAGAAAGACATGGCACTGCAGGAAGAATACAGGGGCTAAGGACGCTCAATATGCCGCCCAAGAATGTGATGAGCAACATGAATCACCTTTAAAATGTGGACGTTCGATGTGGATGTCGAACTTTCGTAGTCGCGAGCAATTCCGTTCAACATTTTAATTAGCTGACTGCAAAGCTGTTTCTAGTGCTTAAAACGTTTACTTCAGAAGAAACGGACTTGTATCGATAGGTTAGTTTTTAGACCGGCTATCGGCGCAAAGACATTCAACGGATTTAATAAATATCTTGAACAATCATATATCGGTCAAAATTCAGGATAGTCTACAACAGTGTCATTAATGCGGTTTACAGTACTGGTGAATATTGTTGATGCAATTGATAAAGAGATTCCAATAAGTTGACGCTCCGAATATCCTGCGGAAATTATCAAATCCACAGCCTCCAAACTGAGGGTGCCTTTACTAGATACAATATTGCGTACAAATTCGATGAGCGCATCTCGCCGGAAGTCTCCAGTGAAACCGCCTCCCAGTATGTTAGAAACCTCCTTGTGCGTGAGACCCGAAAACTTAGCTTTGAGACTATGCGCGGCTATGCAATATGGGCAGCCTGTCCACTCGCTAACGACTAACCGAATCGACTCTAAATCGGAGTCGGAAATTTCACTTTGCGCGACTACATCATCCAAACGCAGCACCGCCTCCAATCCCTCAGGACTGTGCGTTCCGATAGTCAAATAAGCATTAGGAATCATACCCGCAGCCCTTTTTATGGACGCGAACGTTTCTGCTACCAATCCAGTAGCTTCAGTGGGATCAATGGTTCTCAAGCGAGACATCGAATGCTCCTCTGGATATTAATTCCAGCAGCGGTGTATGAAAGGACTCCAGCCTAACCCTGGACGCCCTTCATGTTAATGCTAGAATAAATCAATCTAATGCTCGAGCGTCTCAAATGGACATTTTAAGCAGGCTGCTTTTCCTAATGCCGGTGAGCGGGACTCTGGACACTAGATGTCATTTCAGCCCTCCTTGGAGGCTTGACTATGCCGCCACAGGCCCGAGAGAGATTCCTTACCACGTACTCTTGCGCGGGACCGCGCAAGTCGACGACGGCGAAAACCCTGTTTTATCCATGCAAGCGGGCGACATTTTACTGATCCCATCTGGCGTCCCCCATGTTCTTTATGAAGGGAGCGGAGCGTTATCGACGGTTGGCGAGATGCACCGGGAACGAGGTCTCGCGGTTCGAACCAACGGAAGTGACTCGAAACCCGTGAATATGTTCTGTGGCCGCTTTATTTTGCCCTCGTCCCCACGTCAGATGATTAAAGACAACCTCCCCCGCCAGCTAATCATAAGAGGCATTGGTGAATCCGATCACTTTACTCACTCAAAGGAAGAACTAGTCGCCAGCACTCGCCTTGCACGCTTGATAACACTGATGCATGAAGAGGCGATAGAACACGGCCCTGGAAGTGAATCAATGATGAATCACATGTCAGGCGCACTTTTTGGTATGACCTTGCGCTTGGCCAGCGAGGGTGCGGAACCGCCAACGGGACTGTTACGCCTTGCACAACGCCCAAAACTTCAACCCGCTTTAAAGGCAATGTTTGAAGATTATTCTAAAGCATGGACGATGGCTGAATTGGCAAGCTTGTGCCTAATGTCGAGAGCGACTTTTGCAAGACAGTTTGGTGAAGCCGTGGGTAGGTCTGCAAACGATCTGCTTGTTGAGATACGCATGGCCAATGCAAGCAAGCAGCTTGCACAGACATCTGATTCAATCCCTAAAATAGTTCAAGATAGCGGATACAAATCAGATGCAGCGTTCCAAAGGGCGTTCAAAAAGCACGTAGGGATGACTCCAACTAGATGGCGAATACAATCGACGCTTCTCGCAACGCAAAACTAGCCATTTTATGATCTCATTCTCACCGCACGGAAAGGGTCGCACAGCCGGGATGATAGGCCTAATGACAATTGAGCATTCTCAAGTCCGCAACTTGCTGACCCTGGCGCTGCGAGGACTAGAGCAAGGCGGCCTCGTGACCAGGACCGTAACCGGCTCGGTTTGACTATGAACTAGCGGATCTTGGGTATTCGCTACGCTTGCAGCGTGCCTACACTTGGTAGTTGGGCATTAGAAAATCAAAAATCGCAGAAACGCAGCGAAAAATCGACGATTTAACTAGGGGCTTTCGCTCAGTACTGAGTGATTCGAATATAAGCGCAGTGGAAAAAGGCGACCTGATGATCGCCTTGGTTTCCGTGAAAGGAAATCTCCCAGTTACTTGGCCGTCGGCCATGAAGCGAATTAGTCAAAAGCTTGGCTTTTCCATCGGGCGCAGGTCAAAGATCAATACTTCCGCATTTTCACCATGGGAGAGCTCAATGTTATTGGCCTGGCGAATTTTCAATCCATCGCCTTCATCCAACCGTTGGCCATTTACAGTCAACGATCCTCTGGCCAAATGGACATAAGCAAACCGCCCTAGAGGTAAGGTAAGTGAAGCGCTATCACTACCATCGAATATGCCAGCATAAACGCACGTTTCTTGTTTGATGATCAGCGATCCATCCTGCCCATCAGGCGATAGCACCAAGCATAGTTGGCCGCGCCTTTTCTTTATCTGGATGGCTTTCTGTTGATAGCGGGAAGTACCACCTCTTTCGGCAGGCACTATCCATATTTGCAGAAAGTGAAGCGGCGAACGTGGGCTAGCGTTACATCCGCTACGGTGCCCTGCAGAGCCGACACTTAGCAGTTGCGCTTCACCAGAACTTACCAGTAACTTGATGCCATCAGTATCCTGCAGCTCCAACTCACCATTGAGCACGTATGTGAAAACTTCCATCTCGCGATGCAAGCGCTTTTCAAAGTAGCCGCCAGCAGCTACCCAGTCATCGTTGAGAATCAAGAGGTCGGAAAAGCCCATCTGCTCAGGGTCGTAGTACGAGGCAAATGAGAAGCTGTAACAAGATTTCAACCATCCATAATCGACTACGCCACGCTCTGATGCCCTACGTATTCCGGTCGCGCTACTCATGCGTCTTATCTCCATACATGGCCGTTCGGTCGTTATTGATCGTGTCGAGGACGCGGTGGTTGCCATCGGTTAAAGCACCGTGCTCGAACTCAGTACATAGGTAGCGCGAGGCATATCTTGTAAACCGAGTTCATCTAGCTCACTCGCTATATCTGCATAACTAATCAACGCGAACGAGCGAGCCGTAAGGACTACCTCTGGCAACGGTGAAGCAACGGCGCGCGCGTTACCGCTTTAAGCTATTCGGAAGCCAGGAGTACGTTCGGCCCCGCCTTCGGCAGTACGGAAACTAGGGGTACGTTCGGAACCGCCTTCAGCTGTACGGAAACCAGGAGTACGTTCGGCCCCGCCTTCAGCTGTCCGGAAACCAGGGGTACGTTCGGAACCGCCTTCGGCAGTACGGAAACCAGGAGTACGTTCGGCCCCGCCTTCAGCTGTCCGGAAACCAGGAGTACGTTCGGCCCCGCCTTCGGCAGTACGGAAACCAGGAGTACGTTCGGCCCCGCCTTCGGCAGTACGGAAACCAGGAGTACGTTCGGCCCCGCCTTCGGCAGTACGGAAACCAGGGGTACGTTCGGAACCGCCTTCAGCTGTCCGGAAACCAGGAGTACGTTCGGCCCCGCCTTCAGCTGTCCGGAAGCCAGGAGTACGTTCGGCCCCGCCTTCAGCTGTCCGGAAGCCAGGAGTACGTTCGGCCCCGCCTTCAACGACTCGGAATCCAAAAGTAGGCTCCGAACCGTTTCGTGCGAGCCCTGCACTTACACTTGATACATCTTCGGTCATTTGGTGCGCATTTACCGACGCAACGGTGATACCAACAAACAGGGTGCTAAAAGCTGTTGCTATAAAAGCGCTAGTTACATTGTTCATTTGGATGCCTCACTCGTCGTATGGTCTGGCATTGCTGGAGAGGAAAGGTCCGATAACAGAAAGCGCTCCATCACTCTTTCCTCATGATGTGTGCGCCAAGCATACATCATCCATGCGGCAATTGCATGCTTCGCGCATATAATATTTAGCGATTATGTCCTACAAAATCGACACGTAATCCGCAAGGAACTGCGCTAGAACCCGTTTGATGTCCGCTGGATCTGCACGCTGCTTATCTAAGAGCTGACGGTCGGCTCGCCCCTTCAAGCTGCCGCTCCGTCCCGCCAGCCGATTTTTCGACGAAACGATGACCTTCGCCAAAGCCGAATGCGCTGAGAAAGAAAGCGGGGCTGCAAGGAGTTGTTCCCGATCCAGATGGGGCTGGTGTGCCGCGGAATTGTTTGACCGCCACGATAGAGCCGACATGTCGGCCGACTTATCTATTGCTGGCGATCCTGCGGAACGGCTCTCTTGTTCGCGACGACACCGATGAACTGAAACACCTTTTACAAACACGCAAAGCAAAGCGCCCAGAACAAGTCGGGGCGCTTTGCCATCGTGCCGGAGCGGGCCATTGGTGGGCAGTCTTTGACGCGTATTCTGGATCGACTGGCCGTGCAGCGCGGGCTGCCGAAAGCGATCCGCACTGACAATGGAAAAGAGTTTTGCGGGCGACCCATGTTGCTGTGGGCCCATCTGCGCGGAGTGAAACTGTTTCTGATTGAACCGGGCAAGCCCAATCAAAACGCTTATATCGAATCGTTCAACGGACGTTTCCGGGGCGAATGCCTGAACGAACACTGGTTCACCAGCCTGCCGCACGCCAAGGTAGTCATCGAAGCATGGCGTCGGGAATATAACGAGGAAAGACCCCAAAAAGGACTCGGCGGATTAACCCCTTCTGCCTATGCCAGGCAACTGGCCTTGAAAGCAGTTACATTTACTCAGGACTCTAAAGCCGGTTGCTACTGAAGGCGGGGGGACGTCGCTGTAGCCATACTGCTGGGTATCTATGTACCAGCAGCAAGGCTATGGGCTAAACAATATTAATTACTGTCAAAGGTTGCGGTTGCAGGAGAGGCGCTTCTGAAAAGTTATTTGCTGCCTTCCATTTTTGAGAAAACTCAATCAGCAAAAAGGTCTTCCAAAATGGGTTCACCGTGCCGGTAAATGGAATTCAGTGCCCTTCATCCAACGCACCCACAACGGGACAATTTTTGCAAGACGTGGGATCGCACAGTCTACAAACTGAATAAACTTGATCGAGATCATGCACCAAACCGTTGAGTAGCTTTTCGGTTATCCGACCAAGGATTTCACGCTCATCCGGATCAAGAACTTCCAAAGCACGAGCTATACGTTCATGGCGTACAGCTAGCACCGCAGCACAGTTCGTATTTCCTGCGGCAGTAAGGTGGAGCGCAACGGTGCGGCGATCAGCTTCTGCTTGTCTACGTTCCACTACACCCTGGGTGACAAGCCTATCAACCAGACGCACAGCCCCAGGATGAGATAATCCTAAGGCTCGTCTCAAGCGCTCAATAGACATGCCAGGTTCATGGCCGAGTAAGGCAATAGCTGCAGCTGCCGGGCCAACTTCCGGCGCCTCTTCTTGAGTGCCTTGATGGATAGAGTCAGAAATCGCCAGCGACAGCGCCCCAACTATGTTTTCGAGCTTCATATCTTTCATGAACTAAATATATATGCATCGCGCATAGAGTGCAAGATGTTTTAGGTGATGAACGCCTGTCATGGGGTACACCCAGGCATACACAAACCTTGCAGGGCGTAGGTTGGGCAGACCTAGGTGCTATGACATCCGGAGAGCTCATTTAGCCATAACCAATCAACACTGCAAGCTTTGTGTCGATCTCCGTATCATTCCATGGTCAAAGCATCCATAACGAATGAGGGAGCGCCATATGTCCGCTTCTGGCCGATTCTGTTGAAAAAGTAGCGACCTCCCCATGCCGTTGGCAAAATTGCATTATCAGCGAGCGTGGGGGCGAACAACATGATGGGACAGTTACCGGGAGGACAGCAGCGCCTGTTCTACTCGTTCAATCTGGAAGATCACGTCCCGGCGCAGCATCGACCAGTGCCTGGATCTCAGTGATCTGCGCGCTTACCTGGCAGATTTCTATAGCCCCATTGGACGCCCCTCGATTGATCCGGAGCTAATAGTGCGCATGCTGGTTGTTCAATGAAGTGCTGCGGCGCTGGCGGATGCCGGGCAACTGAAGATCCGCGTAGATCAACACCGCTATGAGCTGCATGAGGTCAACGAGGCGCTTCGCCAGGTCGCGGAAGGTCGCGGCAAGGGCAAGACGGTAATCGAGTTGCTGAGTACCCCCTCTCCCCTGTAGTCACAGCCGGGAGTGTCATTTTCTACGTAACCCTGTGCGTTTGCATTTCAGCGGTTGTCCTCGCAGGCGCATGTGAGGACAACCGCTTGGTTATTTGCGCCGTTAGTGTCTGAACTCTGCGGGTATGCCTGCAGGCTTCACACAAGGTTACGCTGCATCCATTCACGCGGACTTGCGCCGAGCTTACGACGAAACGTGCGGGCAAGCGCTGAAGGGCTTTCGTAGCCAACCTCGTCGGCAATCAGTGCGATAGGCCGCCCCTTACGCAAACGCTTTTGCGCCAAGCTGATTCTCCAGTTCGCCAGGTAATCCACAGGCGTGGTGCCTACAGTCTTGCGAAAGTGCGCCGCAAAACTTGCGCGCGACATACTGGCAATGTCAGCCAGATCAGCCACAGACCAGTTGCGCTGTGGCTCGCTGTGGATACAGGTGAGCGCGCGACAGGCGAGCGTTGGCCAATCCCGCCATCATCCCCGACGCAATGCTGCGGCTCGCGATGAGGTAGCGAAGCCACTGAATCGCCATAAGTTCGAACAGACGATTGAGGACGACATCGCGGCCGCATTCGTCGCCGAAGGCTTCTTCAAACAACCAGTCGAGGTTGCCCGTGAGCCCCGGCAACTCTCGAAGTGGTTTGACTATGTAGTCCGGCAAGGCAAGGGTCAGCGGGTTATTGGCACCGCCATCGTACAGCAAGGTGGCACACACCAACTCCGCCTCATCGACCTCTGTTGCCACCAGTTGATGTTCTAGCGGGCGAGCCACGAGTACCAGGCTCGGCTCTGCCAACTCGATGATCTGATTGCTCTTATCCCTGAAGGCCAGGCGTCCCGATCGCAATAAGTGCGCGTGCCCGTAGCTGCCCTGGCCGTAGATGTCGGTTGTTCCACAAAAACCGCCCTGATGGAACGTGGCGGCATGCAGGTTGAAGTGCTTAAGCAGCGTTGATAAACGGTCCATAGCCAGCTCGATTTAGACGATCTGTTGCATAACATCGACGATCTGAAGCCGAAAATAAAGCCTCCGCCCCTAGTATTGGCTCCAAGCTTGATCGACAAGCTCCTTGCCTAAACTACTGGAGAACCACCATGACTCGTATCGCCGCTCTCACTCTGGAACAAGCACCTGCTGGCTCGCGCGCTGCCCTCGAAGGCATTCAGAAAGGCCTTGGGTTTATTCCCAATGCCTTTAAAACATTGGCGCATGCACCTGCTGCATTAAATGGCTATCTGGGCCTCGCTCAAGCGCTGGGTAAAATCTCGCTGAATGCTGCCGAGCGTGAAGTGGTTGCCCTGGCCACCTCAGAAATCAACGGCTGCGACTACTGCATCGCTGCCCACTCGTTCTTCGGTGCGAAGTCTGGTTTGAGCGAAGAAGACATTCGCCAGGCCCGCTCAGGCACGCTCAGCGCAATTGCCGCGCTGGCACACCAGATCACCGAGAGCCGTGGTCAATTGAGTGATGCTCAGATAGCCGCTGCGCACGAGGCAGGCCTTACCGATAGCAAGATCGTGGAAGTGGTCGCGCAGGTAACGCTGGTAACCCTGACCAACTACCTGAACAACATCGCCGCTACCGATATCGACTTCCCGCCATCGGCCCACTAGGAGGCAACCGCTATGAGCCAAGTAACCGTCTACACCACACAGCATTGTCCTTATTGCCTGAGCGCAAAAAGCCTGTTGGCGCGCAAGGGTGTCACTGCAATCGAAATTGACGTTGAGACATCACCTCAGCGACTCGCGGAAATGCTGCAGCGATCCCAGCGCAGAACCGTCCCGCAGATATTTATTGGGGACAGGCATGTCGGCGGCTTTGACGATCTGGCGAGCCTTGATCGCAAAGGCGAACTGGATGCCCTGTTACAAGCTTGATGCTCTGTAATGCTCCGGATGTCATCACCATCCGGAGCATATTTTTTGCTTTCCTGACCCAGTACCAAGCGGGATAAGCTCCGGCGCGTTATCTGCCGTAGCGTCGAATGGTGCTCAATGGAAGATGTGAGCGCTCGACAGTCGCATCCTCATCACATCGCTTCCCAGCCACAGTCTTATTACGATGCGTTCAGCCCTCTAAGTCATGAAAGCAAGGAAGGAACATTGAACTCAGCCCGGAAAATTCTTTATGGATATGCGTCGGTTAGCGATTTCAATCACTCTCTCTATGTCACGACCAAGACTAAGTTTAAGGTCGGTGAGACAGCTGTCCCCATCAAGATCAGAATCAGATCTAGCGATGCCCTCTACTCATATCTGAAAAGCGGCCAAGAGGTCATGCTATTTCTAAACGGGGTCATCCCGAAGTTGGACAAATACATTGAAGTTCGGCCATCCGACGCATACAGCGGCATGGTGATAACACAGCGGGACTTATCTCCTCTAGGGTTCTACCCCATTTCCACGGACGGTTTTAATAGGGTTGAAAACTTCAGATCTAGCCGGGCGATGTTGCCGCTGACCGAAAACTGACCCAGTAGAGGCTGTTCTGCCGACTGAAAACTGACCCAGGTGTTCAACTGCTTCTGCTCAATTTTTGAGCAGGAGAACACAGGGTGATCAGTATGGAAATGATG
>NZ_JAENSQ010000045.1:0-31627 GCF_016613125.1 Pseudomonas sp. MF6776 | reverse complement strand
AGGCTGAAACCTTGGGCATGACCGATTTGAATGGTGGCGCGCTCTTCAACGCTGAGTTCGGAATAAGACATAGGGACAGCACCGTACCGGAAAGGTCAGGTGTTGCACTCAGTTTTCGCCGCCGCCTCTGGTAAAAGTATCCCTTCTTCAATCCACCCGAATACCTTTTCTGGTCTAGCCGGGCTCGACAAAACCGGCTCTACTGTTAGAGACAAAAGCATTATCAGCAGAGCACAATTTAAAATAATTTTTTTCATTTTAACTAGCCCTCTGGGGTGGATCCCCGAAATAACAACTTGTCTTAAAAATGGAACTCAATTAGTGGACCTTGCCTTCATAATCGTCAACTAATTGGCTATGGAAATCTGCTTTTTCCATTTGTACAGTAGTATGACTGATCTGAAACTCTTCACTCATAAGCGACGTGACTTCAGTTAAAATATCTTGTTCACTGCGGGAGGTATAGTCAGCGACCAGGTGAACGCTCATTACACTCTTACCACTGGTTAAAGCCCATATATGCAAATCGTGCACATTTTTTACTCCTACGATTCCGTATATTTTCGCCTCCACCTTTTGAATATCGATGCCCTCTGGAACGCCCTGCAGTAATATATTCATGCTTTCCTTGAGCAGTGACCAAGTCCTAGGCAGCACCCAGAATCCGATACCTGCTGCAACAAGTGAATCAACCCAACTCCAACCGGTGAAGCGGATTACAAGCGCTGCAATGATGACGCCAATAGACCCCACCATATCGCTCCAAACCTCTAAATAAGCGCCCTTCACATTGAGACTTTCCCCACTAGCGGCACTCAACAGACGCATTGAAATGAGGTTAACTATCAGTCCCATCACTGCAATTACTAACATGCCCGTCGACTGAATTTCTGCGGGGGCGTTAAGTCGAAGATACGCTTCATAGACAATGTATATAGCGACTAAAAACAACAAGACAGCATTGAATGTGGCTGCAAGTATTTCGAATCGTGCATACCCGAACGTGCGCTTCCTGTCAGCAGAGCGTTTGGCAATATGAATAGCCAGCAAGGATATTGCCAAAGCCACAACGTCTGTCAGCATATGCGCAGCATCCGACAGTAAGGCTAGGCTGCCCGTGACAAAGGCTCCGATGACCTCAGCAATCATAAAACTTGTCGTCAGGGCGAGTGCGATCCATAACATCTTTTCATGACCCGCACGTACTTGACCGTGACTGTGCCCTGAACTCATGATTTTTCCCCAAATGTAGCCTAATGAAGATCCAACGAGTGGACTGTAGAATATAAAGACCTACTAGCACCCAAACCGTTCCATATCATCAAACCAATCATTCAAAGGTGGATACTGGTTTGATGTAGTATTCAGATCATAAGCGAGAAATCGCCATCTTAATCAAATAGTTCCTGCAAAAACGATTTTTTGCGACTCGGTTGTCCCTGATGCCCACTTTGACTTTGATGGCCACCTTCTTTCCATCCACCGCTGTGGCTCCCTCGATCTCCATGACCATGCTTATTCCCGTACTGGTTGTAACCAGGTTGTTCTGCTGGCGTCGAACTTTGGACAGGTGATGTGAGGTTCTGTGGAAGCAATCTAACGGTCTCTTGTCGCTGACTACGCTCAATAATCTTGTCGAGTTCACCTCGGTCAAGCCAGACACCGCGGCATTGCGGGCAATAGTCAATTTCTATGCTCTGGCGCTCAGTCATTACTAAAGCTATATCTTTGCAGATAGGACATTGCATATTTAATTCCTTATGTGAGTAATCAATTTTGACAATGTAGCTTTCGAATCAATACCGCAATAGTTGTGGTCCATTGAATACCACAAGCGGGCTCGTCCCCATATCGGCGAAAAGAGCCATCCACAAAGTTGCTTGGCCGGGCGAAGACGCTTTTATCTTTCATCCTCACCTCGCGATCTACTTCTTTAGCAATCGAAGTCCATTGAGCACGACAAGTATGCTCACTCCAACGTCTGCAAAAACAGCCATCCACATGGTGGCCAAACCCATGAGGGTGAACACAAGGAAAATGGCCTTAATACCTAAGGCGAACAAAATGTTTTGCTTAAGAATCACAGCTGTCTCGCGTGACAGGCGGACGAAGGCCGGAATCTTGCGCAGATCATCATCCATTAAAGCAACGTCAGCCGTTTCAATAGCGGTTCCCGTGCCAGCCGCGGCCATGGCGAATCCGATCTGAGACTTGGCCAATGCAGGTGCATCGTTTATCCCATCACCGACCATCCCCACCACGTGCTTACGGCCCTTCAATTGATCAATTACTGAAAACTTGTCGCTGGGCAACAAGTTTCCCCGCGCCTCATCTATCCCAACTCGTTTGGCAATCGCATCAGCCGTGTACGAATTGTCGCCTGTAAGCATCATGGTCTTGATACCCAATGCATGCAGCTCCTTGATCGCTGTCTGGCTTGAGTCCTTTACGGTATCGGCTACAGCAAACAACGCAAAAACCTGACTGGCGCTGGTCAAGGCTACGACTGTTTTGCCTTGGCGCTCCAGGCTAGTCAGAGATTCGTCCAACTGCGAAGTACCGAGCCCCAACTCCTGGATCAGTCGGTGATTGCCCAGGTAGAAGAGCTGGCCTTCAATCATCCCCTTTACCCCGCGACCGGGAAGGGCCTCAAAACTCTCCACTTGCAGGAACGTTGATGCGTCCGAGCCTTCGTACTTGGCAATTGCCTGTGATACGGGGTGATCCGAGCGTGCACTGAGGCTGGCGGCAACAATCTGAGGATGTACCTCTGAGTCTTCGGCTACCGGAATGTAGTCTGTCTGAACCGGTTTCCCATGGGTAATGGTGCCGGTTTTATCGAGCGCGACGAAACTCAGCTTGGCGCCTATTTCCAGGTAGATGCCGCCTTTAACCAAAATGCCTTTGCGAGCCGCTGCCGCCAGACCACTGACGATGGACACCGGAGTGGAAATGACCAGCGCACAAGGGCAAGCAACCACCAGAAGCACCAGTGCACGATAGATCCAGTCAGTCCACAATCCGCCCATAAACAGTGGTGGGAATACCGCAATCGCGACGGCGAAAAAGAACACCCCTGGCGTATAAATTTTGGCAAACTTATCAACGAACCGCTGGGTTGGAGCTCGCGAACTTTGGGCTTCTTCAACCGCGTGAATGATTCGAGCAAGGGTCGTATTGTTGGCCTCAGCTGTCACTCGATACTCGAAGGAGCCGGATTCGTTAATGGAGCCGGCATAGACAGGATCATCGACATCTTTTTCGATGGGCAAGCTCTCGCCCGTGATGGGCGCTTGGTTAACAGTAGAGTTACCAGAAGAGACTTTACCATCCAGGCCAATTCGTTCGCCGGGGCGGACACGAACCAAGGCCCCAATCTCGACCGTTTTTACATCGACTTCCAGCCAACTACCGTTGGGTTGGCGCACGGTAGCTCGTTCAGGGGTCAAGTCCATCAGCCCCTTGATCGCATTGCGCGCACGATCCAGCGATTTCGCTTCGACCATTTCCGCAACGGTGAAGAGAAACATGACCATCGCGGCTTCTGGCCACTGTCCGATCAACACCGCTCCGGTAACCGCGATGCTCATCAGCGCGTTGATGTTCAGGTTGAGGTGTTTGATCGAGATCAAACCCTTCTTGTAGGTCGTAGGCCCGCAGAGCACGATGGCGAACAAGGCTATGACCGCTATCACCCATTCAGGCGCGGAGTTAGTGAAGTGCAGGACTTCAGCACCCACGGCAGCGACACCGGAAAGCGCTAATGGCCACCATGTGCTCTTAGGTGATTCCGCCTGGGGAAGGACTTCTGGCGTATCTGCGCTGGTTGCATTGCCATTAGCCGTCAAAGGTTCGGCGTGCATGCCCAGCGATAGCACTGCTGCCTCGATACCCAAGGTGTCGGGTAGCTCGTGCCAGACAGCCATCGTGCGGTTCATCATGTTGAACTCGAGCTTTTGAATGCCGCTCATCTTCGCGAGCTTGTCCTCGATCATGGTCTGCTCGGAAGGACAGCACATCTGCCCAATCCTGAAACTGCTGAAACGAGTCGCTTCGTCGGTATTGGTGGGAGACACGTTTTCGATGCCGACTTTGGGACTACCCGCAGCAGATGGTGGGCAGCAAGCATCGATAAAAAGGTCATTATCAACCGTAGCAGCAGGCTGACTCGGCTCGGCAAGGCTGTACAGGGCAGATGGCGGTGCTACGACAGCGCAGTTCGATTTACTGATATCGGAGCCGGGGGAGCAGCAACCCGCGCCCTTTACTGAAGAAGGCGCTGAGCTGACGTCCAAAGTTTTCGCGGAGCAGCAACTACTGTTGGACTGTGCTGTAGTTGTATTACACATAGTCGCGGCAGGTGCACAGCAGCCGGTCGGTGCTGCCGGGTCAAATACCTCAACGGCGGCGTCACTTTTCGGTGTTTGTTCATCACCGCAACAGCTTTTCATAAAGGCACTCTCCACAATTTATTGTGAAGAGTGAACACCCTATAGCCACTATAAGGTCAAGCGGATTGTCGAGCCCGGTGAGCTTTTTTCATTCCGCATTCCGCACGCGCCCTTATTAACGAGCTTGGTTGATTTCGCTCCAAATCAGATCGTAGAGCTGTTGAGCGCCGAAGTTAGTCAGGGGTTTACCGTTAACGAAAAATGTCGGTGTTCCCTTCACACCTACAGTTTTGGCATCAGCGGCATCTCTTTCTATCGTGGCGGTGATCTCCGGCGACATCATGTCCTCACGAGCCTTAGCCACGTCCAAGCCCGCTTGGGCCGCTACGTCCCAAGCTGCTGATGCTTTCGCATCGTCATGCCACTGCGGTTGAGCAGCGAGGACAGCTTCAAGTACCGGCACAAAAACACCCTGCTTACGTGAAGCCTCGAGCAGACGTATGGCTTCTTCAGACCCTACGTGAAGCTTCACATAGCGCAGCACTAAGCGAACATCGCCTGGGTGTTGTGACATCATCTTTTTGACGATGGGGTAGAAGGCACGGCAGCTTTCACAAGATGGATCGAAGAATTCTACGATTGTCACCGGGGCGTCGGCAGGGCCGAAGCTTGGTGAGTTAAACCGCACTAGCGCGCTGGTTTGCGGTACAGGTGCTGTAGCCTGGGGCACAGTGGCAGCACGATTGTAGAAAAATGCTGCGACGGCAAAGCCTACGATGGCTAGCACGCTGATGGAGAGGACGACGGCGCGTCTGCTCATACGGTAAATCTCCGACGGATAAGAACGAGAAAAATGATCAGCAGGCTGAACACGCCCAGCGATAAAAGTGGCAGCGGAACACCACTGAGGATGGTCATGTCGGCACCGGAGCAGGAAGGGCCGGCCCCGCAAGGTTTGATGCTTTCAGGAATCAGTCCGAAATAAAGCAGGTTGTGATACAGAGCGATGAGCCAACCCATGACTGCTAATGGCAGTGCATAGCGCCAAACACCGGTGTCCGATAAACAGCAGGCGACGCCCAATACCAGGACGAGTGGAAACATGAAGGCTCGTTGAAACCAACAGAGCACACAGGGCAGTTGCCCCATGACTTCACCAACGAATAGCACGGCGATTGTTGATACCAGAGCAAGCAACCAGGCACAGAGCAACAGCGCCCAAGCTCCGGATTGATGTTGTTTTAAGGGGGCTTCCATAGGATTCAGTCCACTTTTCTATTGAGCGCACGCAGATTTGCTTATCGCCTAAGGCGCGTAGAATGAAGATTCTAGCAACTATAAGGTCAAGCGAAATGAGTTCGACCAAATACACAGTCGGTGATCTGGCGAAGGCGACTGATACCAAAGCGGTGACCATCCGCTATTACGAGCAGGTCGGCCTCCTGCCTTCTGCAGGGCGTTCAGCATCAGGCTATCGCTTCTACACCGACGAGGAGCGCGACCGTCTATTGTTCATCCGACGTAGCCGCACACTGGGCTTCAGCCTTGACGATGTTCGAGAGTTGCTGGGCTTTGCGGATAACCGCGACGCTTCCTGCGCCAGGGTGGACGCAAAAATCGAGGGGCAGTTAGAGCAGGTTCGAATGCACATCCGAGACCTGCAAGGCTTGGAGGTGGAGTTGGAGCGTTTGATTGCTTGTTGCGAGGGCGGCGTGATCGAGCAGTGCCGTATTATCGAGTCGATGTCCAATCCCCGTTAAGGATGCTAACCGGCCACCCCACAATTTTGGCGGGAGTCCTGTTGAATGAACTGATCATTTATATCGACTATGTGGTGGTTTCGACTCCGTCTTGGCGGTATCAAGAGTCGCAGGTGCAATGACGTAACGCACGCCGTTGAGGGATGAACCAACGCTTGGGCTTTGATGCCTATACCGGCTAGAGCGTTTGCGTTGATCATAGTGATTGACTCTCAGATTCAGTGATAGTCATAGAAGTGGGCATGCTGCTGCCCGTTATTTCCGTCCACACTGTTAACTGTGGCAGGATTAAAATGACATGCCTTCAGACACCTGAATCAGCATTTCTTCAACTAGATGTGTGCCGTGAGACGTAGTGACCATTGCCAGTGGGCTTTTTCCCAAAAAACGGGCTTTGGGTTTGGAAAGCCATTGTTTGGCCTTCCCTTCGTCCCCGAACATGATCTCGGCCATGGCGGTAATGTGTGCGAACCGGAACAGGCGATCGCTCTCATCCGACGTTAAAAGCTGATCGCTTGCCAATTTTGTTTTGAGCGTTTTGGGGTGAATGATTATGTCGCGTTCTTGCGGATTTACGGTGCCATCAGCACAAAGCGATGAAATCAGGCCGGCCGAAAAGCCAGCTACTATCATGTCGTGAATGTCTTGATCCGAAGCGTTGGAAGGGATATGGAGATACGCAGCCAACCGCTTGCGGTAAGCATGATAGGCATCCTCACGCAGGACTCCAGCAAACATCGGCCGTACTGATATTGCACTGTTCATGGGCGTCAGCACTAATGTGCCATTCGCTATCGTTAGCTCTAAATGATCACCAACACCTAACCCCATTTGGTCAAGCAACTCTGGAGGTAGGTCAATGATGATGTCGCCAGTACCGTCCTCAGTATTCTGGCACTTGACTATCCAATGCTCGCTCATGATTGTCCGGCCCTCATCCGCGACTAGAGAATGACACACATCATTATGCTCGGGCGCAGAGCTGACCAAAGGAACGTGCACTCCTCCAGTAGACATGCACTGCCGCTGCTCGAACGCCGGATAGCGAGTGCAACAGCAAAAAATGGGGCAATGGCTTTGCCGCCTTTCCACCGTCACATGGTTACGAGCTTGGTAACCGTCCGGCCAAGTCATCTACCCAGCCCTGCAAAGCGAAGACATGGTGTGCACTTAAATTAAGTGGACACCAGTTCTAGCCTTTTAAGCGGGTATTTCATGCAGCCAACACGCCGTTCCTATTCCAAATCCTTTAAAGCCCAGATCATTCAAGAGTGCGCCCAACCAGGCGCTTCGGTTGCCAGCGTCGCGCTCGGTCATAGCCTCAACGCAAACCTCGTCCACAAATGGATTCGGCTGCAAGCGCAGAAAATCCCGGCGCCGCCACCTGCATTTATTCCGTTAGCCATGCCGCTGGCCGGGGCGAACTCCCATCCAGCATCATCGAATATCTGCGTTGAAATACAGCACCCGCGCGGCATCATCAAAGTGAACTGGCCCACTGAAAGTGCTGCCGCCTGCGCGGCTTTTCTTCGAGATATTCTGCGATGATTCGCATCGACTCTATCTGGCTCGCCACCGAACCGATGGACATGCGCGCAGGCACCGAAACGGCGCTAGCCAAGGTGATCGCGGTGTTCGGTGCGGCGCAGCCGCACTGCGCTTATCTGTTCGCCAACCGTCGCGCCAATCGCATGAAAGTGCTGGTGCATGACGGCTTCGGAATATGGCTGGCGGCGCGCCGGTTAAACCAAGGCAAGTTCCACTGGCCTGGCATTCGCCATGGTTCTGAGATGGAACTGGATGCCGAGCAACTTCAAGCATTGGTGCTGGGGCTGCCATGGCAACGCGCAGGTTCTGGAGGCTCGATCATACTGCTTTAACGGCTGCCATTAGCCTATCGGTCTATCGTCGCGAAACGCCTGCTCTGGCAAAGTCCGGCGTATGACTTCTTCGCCCAATCTCGACCAACTGTCTCCCACTCAACTGCGCGTCCTCGCAGCGCAGTTGCTCTCGCAAGTCGACACTATGGGCAAGAAAATCAACCGTGATCAAACAGTCATTGAGAAACTGACCCATGAGATCGCCCAGCTCAAGCGTTTGAAGTTTGCCAAGCGCAGCGAGCAGATGAATCCTGAACAGGCCAGCCTGCTAGATGACCTGATCGATACTGATATCGCGGCGATTGAGGCCGAGCTTCAGGCGTTGCAAATAGCACCAACGGCGACCGAGGAAAAGCAAAAGCCCAAGCGCACGGCATTGCCGGCAGAATTTCCGCGAACGTTGATCCATCACGAACCGGACAACACTCACTGCCCATGCGGCTGCGCCCTCAAGCGCATAGGTGAGGACGTTAGCGAGAAGCTGGACTACACGCCCGGCGTGTTCACCGTCGAGCGCCATG
Organism: Pseudomonas sp. MF6776; assembly: GCF_016613125.1. Classification (NCBI taxonomy): domain Bacteria; kingdom Pseudomonadati; phylum Pseudomonadota; class Gammaproteobacteria; order Pseudomonadales; family Pseudomonadaceae; genus Pseudomonas; species Pseudomonas sp. MF6776. The sequence continues at coordinate 23,075 of NZ_JAENSQ010000045.1, read as the reverse complement.
TCCGTGGCAAGTGGGTCTGCGATAACTGCGAAACGCTGATCCAGGCACCGGTTCCGGCGCAGGTCATTGATAAGGGCATCCCGACTTCGGGCCTGCTCGCACAGGTCATGATCGCCAAGTTTGCTGACCATCTGCCGCTTTACCGTCAGGAATCGATCTTCGGTCGAGCGGGCCTGGCGATTCCACGTTCAACCTTGGCTCAATGGGTTGGCGTGACCGGAGTTCAGTTGCAGCCGCTGGTCGATGCGCTGCGCGAAGTAGTGCTTGGGCAACAAGTCATCCACGCAGATGAAACACCGGTGCAGATGCTCATGCCGGGAACAAAGAAAACCCATCGCTCCTATGTGTGGGCCTACGCTACCAGCCAGTTCTCGGATGTGGCAGCGGTGGTTTATGACTTCAGCTCCAGTCGCGCCGGAGAGCATGCTCGCAACTTCCTTCAGGACTGGAAGGGCAAGTTGGTCTGCGACGATTTTGGCGGCTACAAGGCCAGCTTTGAACTCGGCGTGACAGAGATCGGCTGCATGGCCCATACACGGCGCAAGTTCTTCGAACTGCACGCTACGAATAAAAGCACGCTCGCCGAGCAAGCCCTGCGCTATATCCAGTTGTTGTACGAAATCGAAAGAGAAGTCAGAGACCTGGAGCCGGATTTACGGCGCCGAATACGGCAAGAAAAAGCCGTACCGGTGATGGATAGGCTGCATGCCTGGATGATCGCGCAGCGTGATCTTGTGCCCGAAGGTTCGGCCATCAGCAGAGCACTCGATTACAGCCTTAAACGCTGGGCAGCGCTGTCGCGCTACCTCGATGACGGGGCGGTTCCCATTGATAATAATTGGGCGGAGAACCAGATCCGGCCATGGGCTCTTGGGCGCAAGAACTGGCTCTTCGCCGGGTCGCTACGCAGCGGAAAACGGGCTGCGGCGATCATGAGCTTGATCCAGTCAGCACGGCTGAATGGCCATGATCCGTACGCCTATCTAAAGGATGTTCTCATGCGCCTGCCGACGCAGCGCGCGAGTGAGATTAACAAGCTGCTGCCGCACATGTGGGCGCCTGTTTAATCGCGCAGGGTGTCTGCCCTGGCATCTACATTTTGCGCCACACCAAAGCAGGAATTGCTCGGATGTAAATTAGTTCGCTGACCAACTCAATCAGCGTTTGAGTAATGACTGCTGCCGCAGCGAGCCCTCTGATTTCCTCGGGCAAGGCCAATGCCAATGGCAGAACCACTAATGAGTTTCGTGTCGAACTGCTGAAAGCGACTGATCTTGCCGTGCTGGCCGGTAACTTAAACGCCCGAGCCACCAGCGCACCTACCACCGGTGCCAAGAGCGTGAAACCAATGTAGGCGGGAATAACAGGCAGCAGCTTGTCGATGTCTCTGACCACCGTTGAAATCTGAGCGCCGATCACTACGACCAATACAGCCGCCATAGCCGGTACAGGCATCCAGGCCCATGCGTTGTTCCAGCTTTCAACGATGCGTGATCTCTTTGCCCCGGCAGCTGTTGCTACCGCTAAGACCAAAGGCAAAGCGATCAGCATCACAAAGGCCTCAACAAATGGGCCTATAGAAATGACCACTGTTGAGTCGTTACCCAGCATGAAGGTCAGGTACACCGGCAGCAGCACAAGCTGCATCAAAAGAAGCAATGGGGTGGCCGCCAGAGTGAGTTTGGAGTCGCCTTTACCGATATGGGTAAAAACCACCACATAGTCGATACAAGGCGTCAGCAAGACCAACAGGGCACCCACCAAAATCGCCGGGTGATTGGTTATCCCCATCGTCAATGCCCAAACCAGCAAGGGGATGGCCACGAAGTTGGCTGTGAGCAGCGCTGCCATGAAACGCTTATTTGCGAGGCCATTACGGAGATCCAAGAACGGGATCTGTAGAAACATGGCGTACATCAGCACTGCGATGGTGGGTGTCACCGTCGACCCTAATGCTTCAGACGCATTGGGGGCGAGCAGGCCTCCGAGGGCCGCGACAATGACCGCGACGAAGTAAATGGGAATCTGGTTAGTCTCTAGCTGTTCTCTGTCCACAAAATGCCCTTCAAGCGCGTGAAATTATTTTCTGAAGACAGGTTAATATCTGTAGCTGCTACAGGTTCAAGAAAATGCTTGGGGAGTTTGCATGTCAGGAATCGGGGCGCTGTCGAAATCAACGGGTTGCCACATTGAAACGATTCGCTACTACGAGAAAATAGGCCTTTTACCTCCCGCCCTGCGGTCGACTGGGCGGCATCGAATCTATACTGAAAAGCATCGATCAAGACTCGTCTTCATCCGGCAGAATCGTGAATTGGGTTTCCCGCTCGAAGATATCCGAGAACTCATCGCGCTCGCAGCAGATGCTGATCGTCCGTGCGCTGACGCGCTTTCGGTGGTCAAGAAGCACCTAGCGGAAGTAGAGTCGAAGGTAGCAAAGCTTCAGCAAATCCGGGTAGAGCTGCTCTCAATGGCAGGTATGTGTGAGTCAACATGCCTAGGTTTGAACACTCCAGACTGCACGATTGTTGAGTCACTTTTTGAACCTGCTGCTGGGGTTCGCTCTGGTTGCTGCTCCTAGACGAGTCAAGAGCATAGGGGGAGCAAGCTGCCATCGAAACCGAATAGCGCGATAGCCTCGACAGGGTGTTTCGAGCGTCCGTCTACACCAAACGGGCTGGTACAAGATGTGTTCGGCAGACGCTTACCGAGCTTGAGCGTGATCTGGCAACTACACGAAAAGGATATGACATGAACCCTGATGAGCTTTATGTTTCCGTCGACGTCGAGACTTCTGGACCTATACCAGGCGAATACAGCCTGCTTTCCATTGGAGCTTGCCTTGTAGATCAACCTGCCACGTCCATCTATCTTGAACTACGACCTGACAGTCCAAAACACGACCCAGAAGCACTGGCAGTATCGGGGCTGAGTCTGGAGAAGCTGGAGCGCGAAGGACTCACTCCGCAACAGGCGATGCTGACATTTGGTGAATGGCTGAAATCATCCTGCCAAACGGGGCAGAAGGTCATTTTCGTAGGACTCAATGCACCGTTTGACTGGTCATTCGTCAACTACTACTTCCACAAATACTTGGAAACCAACCCCTTTGGTTTTACCGCTATCGACATGAAGGCCTACTTCATGGGAGCTGTAGGTTGCAGCTGGCAGGAAACAAAATCATCCAAGATGACCGCTGCGCTGAAGCCACTCAGCGAACCGAACCATAACGCATTGGATGATGCTCGCTTTCAGGCAGAGCTCTTCGCGCTAATGCTGGCGGGTAAGGGTAACCGCTGACGCCTCCCATGGCACTGACTTGAAGCTTATCTAAGCCAAGTTGCTTCAACATATCTGCCGCCCCTGAACGACCAAGCCTTGATGCCTTCTGGTTTTTCGGACTTGCCAACGATAACGGCTATTGGGTGCGGTAGATCCTGCGTGTAACGCGCAGCAAATCTGGAGAAACTTCCTATGTCTGCCGGAGAAATCACCGGAACAGATTGGGGATGCGTATGCCAATAGCCCACCAGACGTAACCCTTGTTCGTTGGCAGCTTGGATCTCCTGACGGCACCGCTCCGCATCCAACTCTAGCCAAGACCAGCCTGACCGATCGGCGCGATGAGGCAACGTGGCCAAGGCCAGCAGCAACCCTTTCGGATTAACCGGGTTGACGAATAACTGTCCCCCTCGCTCCACGCCAAAGAGGCCCTGCCGATGACTATCCAAGATGTCCGCGACAGCTTGCGACACCAATAGCTCGGAATCCACCTCCGCCCATCTCCAGCGCCAAGCGATATCCGTCATACCATTTCATCCTTATGTTCCGGCCATCCGCGCTCGAGTAGGAGTTGCTGCGCCCCCTCTGGAAGTTTGGGCCCATGGTATTGGCCTCCTAGGCTCGGCACATCTTCAGGCCTGTAGATACTGCTGACCCAAGATGCAGTGGTGATGTTGCAGGTCAATGCACGTAAAGCCGTGTGCGACACCATAGAGGCGATATTGGTCATCCCCAGCGATCCGCCTGGAATAAAGCTCTCCCCACAAGCGGGCAGTGGAACCACACCTCCTCCCGGCCACTCGGTAAACTTATGAAGAAAATCGCCGATGTCCGTGAATAAATGACGGCCATCAAAGGTACCGGCTGGTGCGAATAGCGCGTGGCCTACCTGGGTATACGGTTCGCTCCAGGCTTGTAAAAGTCCCCAAGAAACGCCGCTGGATTTGGCTCGCCATACAGTGACCTCCGACTGCCAGTCCGCTGTCGTAATCACCACAAGATCTGCGTTATCGAACACTTCTGGTTTGCTGCTCATAACTACTTCGGCGAAAGTCGAATAAGCGGTGCATTCTGTAGTCGGAAGATCTAACAGAATCTTGTCCCTCAACGCTGAGGCTTTCAGCCTCCCTAGGCTATCCGCTCCCAGAACGTGCCTACCCAGATTGGCTGACACCAGAGTGTCAGGGTCGATGAGGGTAAGGTGGCCGACACCGGAGCGTGCCAGTTGTATTGCCACCGCACTGCCTAACGAGCCAACGCCAACACAAACGACCCGAGCATTTTCAAGGTGCTTTGCAGTGCCGCTTATATCGCGGGACAGAATGGACGCACGATCAAGCACGTCTAGGGCAGTTGCGCGGACAAGTGCCGGAGGATGTGCATTTGCGATGGCTGGCCGGCGGCGCGCTGTGCGCAAGCCAAACTTTGCCCCCCGCTCTTGCTGTACGCCAAGCGAGCGCACATTGAGGCAATAAGTTGGAGCATCCGTCCCCCCAGGAAGCTCCAGGACAATCCATCGACTCGCCAACGTTCCATGCAGCTCAAACCATGCCAGCAATTGCTCGGCATCGTCTGGTTGAAGGTGTGGCGTGAGCCACAGCAATAAATCTTCTGGATCCGGGGTGCGGATATCCGGATAAGTCTGAAGCTTAACGTAAAAACCAGGAGTTTCGGCCGCGCGAATGACAGCGGAGCGCCCGACAACCCGTCGGTAATGCCCTTTGAGTGCAGCTATGTTCGATGCTAGCCAAACCGTTTCCTGACCGGATGGCACAGCCCGGCGCGGATCGCTGAGAGCAAACAACTGCGAGGCAGCCTGAGGTCGATCCAAAAGTAAAAGGTTCTGGTACGACTGTCCGTGCTGAAAAGACCAGTAGGTAGTGATCTCATTCTGAAATTCGATATCGCGCGCTGCCTGACTTGATCCCATCTTGGACAACGAAACGATCTGGGCCAAGCGAGCAAGGCTGTCCTCTACCACGACCTCCGGGGAGCCCATAATGGGGCGTTCCTGAAAGCCATGAAGGCAAAGCCCCGACTTAGTGGCATGCGGCCAAACCAGCCATGGAGAAGGTTCGACGTTCAGCCGCAAGAGCCCACGGGGAAAGTTGGAGGGGAAACCAATACGCAGTCGCCGCTCCTGCCCCGTGTAATCGATGGGCAAGGGGAAGTGAAAGCACGCCGCTTCGTCAGCCCGCATGGGTGCGGGCTGGAGCAATGCATCAGCTGCATCCTGACCTAGGGTATCTCGCAGTGCGGCGATTCCGCGCTGCAATGGCGTCTTAAGAGGATCAGCCAAGGCGTCCAACTGGCTTTACGCTCGACTGAGAGGTTCCGCCACCGCTGGCCCCTCCGAAGAGCGAACCCATCGAAGCAGAGTTTCGAGTAGTGCCATCCGGTCGGCCAGGCATCGTCCAATTCGCAGGGATCTCATTGTTCACTGCCGTAATGAATGCCGGTGCAATACCGAAATTCTTTTTCACTGCCTCGGCAAAGGAATCGTTGGATTCAAAACTTTCCAAACCCAATGAAACAGATGCACTGGCGTCCGCATGCCATTTGGCAAATGCTTGGCGATAGCCTTGCCCCTCGCCCGGTCGATTCCACTTCTCTGCAAAGTTTTCGCCGTTATCGGCAGGGTTGCAGACATAGCAGTCGCTACCTCTCTGCCCGATGTGCTGCGGCATCCTGCGAACGATTTCCAAAATTGCATCGAGCGGTGCCAGAGGCTTCGCCTGCGACTCCTTTACGACATCCAGGTATGCGTGCGTGGCCAGCGTGGTGATGACCGCAGATATTGGGCGAGTATCAGCGCTCCTTGTCTTGATGGCCCATTCATCGCGATGCCGCTTGAGCAGCTTAATGGTTGCACGCAGGGGATCTTGATCGATGTAATCCTGATAATGCGGCAAAGGATCTTGTGTCGCGGCATCAAGCATCCGCTGGCTTTTGGCAACTACCAAGCTTTCCAGAGAGATTTCTTGGGCAGAAGCAACCTGCAACCAATTCGAGTAAGGGATAGGGCTGCTTGCTTTCCACCCTGTGACCCGATCCGGAACCTCCAGCTTACCTTCGCCGTTTGCTTCGCCATTTCCGTTGATCGCGCTGGCAGGCGTGACATCGATGTGGAACCCTGGATTTTCGTCGGCATAAACGATCCGGATGCCACGACGTAATTGCTTAACTTCTTCTTGAACGCGGGAGCCTTCCCTAAAACGCTGCTCAATCGCTTCTAGAACTTCCTTCGCACCAGCGCCTTGAGCGTGAGGAAGCCAGATAATCGCATCCGCATCAATAGTGTCCAGATCCGCAGGCGCGCCGGGGATTGGCTTGATGGTCGTTTTCAGCCGCATCGAGCCTTGAACGAAGATATGGGCCTCAGCGAGTAGCGGGTTGTCGGAAGCCGAGAGGATTTTTTCCAATTGGGAGTAGCGGTCATTTATTTTTTCGTACTGCGCTTCCGACAGCGAGATTTCGCGAGCGGCGCGAAGCAGAAAATATTCCCAACTGCTGCGCTTGGTCTGTTCGTTGCTCAATAGCATTTACCTAGCCTCCTGGGCCACCGAGCCCAATTGCAGTGTTTGCGTAAACCGATCTTGGTTTTCTTTGTCCCGATCGAAGATCAGGTACGTATGTTGATGCTGCGTTGTGAGCAACGCGCCAAACTCGATGGCCAATGCCGCAGGAATAGCGGCGAAGACGTGGATGGGGTCAGGAGTCAGAGCTTCAAGCTGGCTCAGTCGTATTTGAAGTGCGTCACGAAAGGCATGAATCACTCGACGGTTTTGTACCATCGCATAGCTTGGCTCTGGGATCGACAGCTCTGCAATACGTGCACCGGGCAGAGCGTCGGTCACGTCGCGAACTGGAACTTGCGCAGAAATGGAGAGCACAAGCGCCAGTGGCCCGTCGCCGTCGGGGGGAGGTGTAAACAAAAAAGCGGGCGGCTCAGCGGACTGATCGGGCCAGCGCAAAAGATGCTCGCGGTGAAAGGAGAAGATCAAGCGCTTGGAACGGTCGCCGATACTCTGGCCCAACATCATCAAAGCCGGAATGTCGGCCAAGCCGACGACTGCTAGCGCAGGCGAGTCGCCATAGGTGCCGCCGCGACGCTTGAGTTGCTGCTCCAGCTCATACTGGACGCTGTCTTTGACGTTCTGCCAATAGGTAGTGTCCCTGCCACGTGGTCCGGGCGCAGCGAAGGTGATTTTGATGCCTTGATCGAAGGCGGTTAATCCCTCGGCGGACATCGCAGTCAACAGATCGCGAACGGGGATATCGTTGATCGTCTGAAAATGCTGACTCTGGACGATGAGCGGAATGGCTCTGCCACCATCGGGGGTCGTTGCCGCGAGCCGGATGCGTTCCAGGTACGCTTGGTGTAAACCACTCAAATCATTTTCAGGATACCCATCTGCGTCACGATCAATTTTGTCATGACAACCTGGGCACAGGAGCATCAGATTAGCGGTATTGTTTGTGTGCGCCTCAGCATCATGATCCGCGCGTCCTCGAGGGCCTTTGGGACTGGCGGGCAGGATATGCGCCACTTCGCCCCATTTCATTGGCTTGCCGGCACGATAATCGAACGTCAGATCCGTGCCGCACAGTTCACAATGACCAGCGGTCTGTGTCCATACGATCCGCTTCGTCTCATCATTCGTGTTAAAGCGCCCGCTCGCGGGCTTAGCGTCTTCTTGTTCTGCCATTCCGACCTACCCCCGAGAAACATCCATGATTGAAAACGATGATGGCAAGATAAGATCATATTAGGGTCATTTGCCTCGATTTCAAGAGAGATCTGAGGGTGATGAATGCTGAGTCGGCTTTGAGCAGGATGCTGTTTATGGCTCATCGAAACGCAGTGGCGGGAGCGTTCGTTTTTCTGGCAAGTGCTGGTGGGTAATGGCACTGATCACAGCGTATGTATCGAAATTAGCGAGTTTATGCAAAAGACATAAACTTGCTAATTTCGATACATACCGCGCGTAGGACTGATGAAAACGGACTGTGCAGCTCAAACGAGGCTGCAAGCGCAGCCCCTTTTGTATGCATTTTTACGCGTCAGTGCTTGCCAGGCTCAACGGACAAGTGTCGACGACGCATGAGGTGATAGGCCGCCGGGATCACAAACAGCGATAGCAAGGGCGCCGTAACCATACCTCCGATCATCGGGGCGGCAATGCGGCTCATCACCTCGCTGCCGGTACCGCTTCCCAAAAGTATTGGCAACAAACCAGCGATAACCACCGCAACGGTCATGGCCTTGGGTCGAACGCGCTGCACAGCGCCTTCACGAATCGCGGCCATCAACCCGTGTTCTGTGTTGTCACCGAGGTCTTGACGCTCGGCCCAGGCATTTTTCAGGTAGAGCAGCATGATCACGCCAAATTCGGCAGAAACACCGGCCAAGGCGATAAAGCCCACCCCGGTGGCGACCGACAGGTTGAATCCCAACAGATAGAGAAACCATGCCCCGCCCGTGAGAGCGAATGGCAGAGTGGCCATGATCAGCAAGGCCTCATCAAAGCGGGCAAACGTCAGGTAGAGCAACACGAAGATGATCAACAGCGTGGCAGGCACCACCAGCTTGAGTCGTGCGTTGGCCCTTTCGAGAAATTCGAACTGCCCTGAGTAACTCAGACTCATGCCGGGCTGCAACTTGACCTGCTCATTGACGACCCGGCGCAGATCGGCAACCACCGATGCAATGTCCCGACCACGCACATCGATGTACACCCAGCCTGAAGGCCGTGCGTTCTCACTCTTGAGCATCGGCGGCCCGTCGCTGACCTTGATCTTCGCCACTGTGCCAAGGGTGATCTGGCTGCCTAGCGGGGTGTAGATTGGCAACTGCTCAAGAGCGCCGAGCGAATCCCGCCACTCCCGTGGGTAACGGACGTTTATCGGGAAGCGTGCAAGCCCTTCAATGGTTTCGCCGACGTTTTCACCACCGATAGCGCCGGCCACGATTGACTGCACATCGGCGATATTCAGTCCGTAGCGGGCGGCGGCTTTGCGGTCGATATCCACATCGATATAGCGGCCACCTGTCAGTCGCTCGGCCAGAGCCGAACTGACACCGGGCACGCCCTTGGCCACTCGCTCGACGGCCTGAGTCGCAGCATCGATCTCCGTCAGATTGGTGCCGGCAACTTTCACTCCAATCGGGCTTTTGATACCGGTAGCCAGCATGTCAATGCGGTTACGAATCGGCGGTATCCAGATGTTGGTCAAGCCTGGGACACGCACCACTCGGTCCAGCTCCTCCACGAGTTTTTCCTGGGTCATGCCTGGCCGCCATTGCTCGTGCGGCTTGAATTGGATGGTGGTCTCGAACATTTCCAACGGTGCCGGGTCGGTGGCGGTTTCAGCGCGACCCGCTTTACCAAAGACGTGTTCAACCTCCGGCACGGTCTTGATCAGGCGGTCGGTCTGTTGCAGCAGTTGCGCCGCTTTCTGCGCCGATAGCCCCGGCAGAGCCGAAGGCATATAGAGCAGATCACCCTCGTCCAACGGGGGGAGAAACTCGCCACCCAGACGCGACATTGGCCATAGCGCACTGACAAAAACCAACAGCGCCACCAACAGTGTGATTTTTGGTCGACGCAAGACTGCGTTCAGGGCTGGCTGATAGATCCGAATTAACCAACGGTTCAACGGGTTCTGTTGTTCACTGGGAATTCGTCCTCGAATCCAGTAGCCCATCAGCACTGGCACCAAGGTCACTGACAATCCCGCCGCTGCGGCCATGGCGTAGGTCTTGGTGAAAGCCAACGGGCCGAACAACCGCCCCTCTTGCGCTTCCAAGGTGAACACCGGAATGAAAGACAGAGTGATGATCAACAAACAGAAGAACAGAGCTGGGCCTACCTCTGCCGCCGCCTCAGTCATTACATGCCAATGACACTCACCCTTCAGTTCTTCCCCCGGATTGGCCGCGTGCCAAGCCTCAATCTTCTTGTGGGCGTTCTCGATCATCACTACGGCGGCATCGACCATGGCGCCGATGGCGATAGCTATTCCGCCCAAGGACATGATGTTGGCGTTGATGCCCTGGTAGCGCATGACGATGAAGGCGATCAACACACCAACAGGCAAGGAGATGATCGCCACCAGCGATGAGCGCAAGTGCCAGAGGAAGATCCCACACACCAACGCAACGACGATGAACTCTTCGATCAGCTTGTGGCTGAGATTTTCCACAGCACGGTCGATCAGCTTGCTGCGGTCGTAGGTGGTGACGACTTCTACCCCGGCCGGCAGACTGCTTTTTAGTTCGTCGAGTTTGGTCTTGACCGCCGCAATGGTCTCGCGAGCATTCTTGCCGCTGCGCAAAATCACCACGCCGCCGACGGTCTCGCCTTCGCCGTCGAGTTCAGTAATGCCACGCCGCATTTCCGGTCCCAACTGAATCGTGGCGACATCGCCAAGGGTTACCGGCACTCCTCCCGAAGCCAGCTTGAGCGGGATCGCCCGAAAGTCATTAAGCGTCTTCAAGTATCCGGAAGCACGCACGATGAACTCGGTCTCTGCCATCTCCAGCACCGCGCCACCAGTTTCCTGATTGGCCTTGCCGATAGCGTCGGTCACCTCAGCCTGAGTGATACCGAGGCTGGCCAGTTTGAGCGGATCAAGCTGCACCTGGTACTGCTTGACCATGCCACCCACGGTAGCCACTTCCGCAACGTTGGGCAGGGTCTTGAGTTCGAACTTGAGGAACCAGTCCTGAAGTGCGCGTAGCTGCGCCAGGTCGTGTCCTCCACTGCGATCTACCAATGCGTATTGATAGATCCAGCCCACGCCCGTCGCATCCGGCCCCAACGCCGGCTTGGCGCTGGCCGGCAACCGACTTTGTATTTGGCTCAGATACTCCAACACCCGCGAGCGAGCCCAGTACAAGTCCGTGCCGTCTTCGAACAGCACGTAAACGAAGCTGTCACCGAAGAAGGAATAACCACGCACAGTCTTGGCTGCCGGTACTGAGAGCATGGTGGTGGCCAACGGATAGGTCACCTGGTTCTCGACAATCTGCGGCGCTTGTCCCGGATAAGGCGTGCGGATGATCACCTGAACATCCGAGAGATCGGGTAGCGCATCGATGGGCGTGCTCTGCACTGACCAGATACCCCAAGCCGTAACGAACAGCGTCGCCAGTAGCACCAGGAATCGGTTGGCCACTGACCAGCGAATCAGGGCCGCGATCATGGCTGGCTCCCGGATTTATCCAGGCGCTCAACACGCAAGCCATCATCGGTCTGGCTCACCGCAATCCGAACCTTGTCACCCGCTTTCAGTCCCTGCATCAGAGTCGGATTGGCGAGTGGAAACGTCATCGTCATGCCAGGCATGCCCAGTGTCTTGAAAGGGCCATGGGCGAGCGTGACTTCTTTGTCGTTGATCTCAACAATCTGCCCATCCGCTTCATGAAAGCTTGAGGCTGCTGCGCTGGGTGGTGACTCTTCCTCCGAGCTTGCAACAATGCCCTTAAGACTGGCCTCCGAGTCGAGCAGGAACTGGCCAGACGTAACCACCTTCTGGCCTTCTTCCAGACCTTTCAATATCGCCGTCTTGCCATCGCTTTCCTGCCCGAGTTGCACTTCAACAGGACGATAGCGGCCAGCGTCTTCAGCAAGCATCACCAGAGCACGTCGACCGGTGCGAATGACGGCCTCGCTCGGCACCCACAACACACTTTGCTCCGTTGAACGATTGAGGCTCACTCGTGCGGTCATACCCGGCCTGAGACGGCCTTCTGGGTTGGGTAACTCGACGCGTACGCGAAGGGTGCGGCTATCCGGATTGGTTTCCGGAAGAATCGCGCTGACGACGCCCTTGAGCACAACCCCAGGGAACGCGGGGAAATGCGCCTCTGCCGTTTGCCCCATGAGGATCGATCCAGATTCAGTCTCCGGAACGGCCAGGGCCAGCCAGACGCTATTCAAACCATTAACGCGTGCCAGTGTCTCGCCGGCGGCCACCGTCATACCCTCGCGCACATTGAGCTCTTGCAGCACACCGCTAATAGGGCTGGTGACGGTCAGGTTTGGTTGGACTTTGCCACTGCGCTCTACTTGAGCAATTGATGCCGCCGGCATCCCGGTGAGCCGCAAGCGCTGGCGAGCCGCTGCCAGCAAGCCCTCATCGCCACTGCGCTTGAGTGCGAGAAACTCCTCCTGAGCCGCAGCCCACTCAGGTACAAGGATATCCGCCATGGCGGCATTGGCTTTGATCACATCGCCAGGAGCATGGGCATACACGCGCTCGACGAAACCCGCCGTACGGGCTTGAATGACGGCAACGTCCCGCTCGTTGAAGACCAACACACCGACAACGTCCAAACTCGAAGCAAACACACCTCGACTGACGGTAGCCAGTCGCACACCGAGATTCTGGGTCAGGCTTGGATCAATGCGAACAGTGGCACTGTCCTCCTTGCTATCCGCGTACTGAGGGACCATTTGCATGTCCATGAAGGGCGACTTACCCGGCTTATCGAATTTCTGTTGTGGGTACATGGGGTCGTACCAATACAGAACTTTGCGATCGACTGATGACTCATGCTTCTGCTCCGGTGCTGCAGCCGGTACCGAGCTCACCCTCGGTTGGGCCAACCAGTAACCACCGGCACCCCCCAAAGCAACTGAGATGCTGACAACAAATACCCCTTTCCATGTTCTAAAGATCATTGAGCGGACTCCCCATAGGCGAAATACAGGCGAGCGCTGGTGAGAGCACGCTGCTCTTCAACATCAATCTGCTTGAGACGGGCTTCGATAAGCTCGCGCCGAGCGGCCACGACGTAGTTCAAATCGCCTTTGCCGGCGCGGTAGCTGGCCATGCTGAGCTGGACCTTCTCCTTGGCCAGAGGCACCAGACTGTCCTGGGTTCGACGAACGGCACGATTCAAGCGTTCATAATCGGCCAGCTCGTCCTCCAGTTGCTGGGTGTGCTCGCGTGAAAGCGCTTCACGCTCAGCCTCAAGCTGGTTGAGTTCAGCGTGCTTGGCCGCAATTTTTGGGTTCTGCCGAGAGTCAGGAAAAAGCGGTAGATCCCATGAAAATTGCACGCTGACCATGTCACCGAACTGTCGACCTCGATGCTGATAGTCGACTTCCCAGCTCCAATCCGACTGTTTTTCCGCCTCGGCTTCACGGACCTTGGCTTGCGCTTCGCGGGCCATTGGAGCAAACGCTGCCAATTCTGGGTGATGTTGCAGCTTATGAGAGTAGCCAGAGGCTTCGACAGGCCACTCTGGCAAGCTGCCCACAGGTTTATCGTTGGCGGCTGGTCCAATCCAGCGCTTCAGCGCCGCTCGGGCCTGAGCTCTCTGGCGAATCAGATCGTCCTGCTGCTCCTCCAGTTGTGCCGCTTCCAGTTTGGGAGTTACTGCATCAGCAGGTTGAGCGCGGCCGCCGGCAATTTGTGCACGGACGGTTTCGGCCAGCAAACGGTTTTCCTTGTAGAAATACTGGAATAGCGCGTCTTTACGCTCAACGGAGAAGCTGTTGATCCAGGCTAGCGCCGTGGCCTGACGAACCTTTAGACGTTCGACCCGGCGCTCAGCTGCGGCGCGGGCAATGGCTGCATCAGCGACTTCGATGCGGGCTTTGCGCTTAGCACTGTTGGGCATCTCCTGACTGACTCCGACCATTTGCATGGTCATAAAGTCCTGATCGATGCTCCAACGATCCGGCCCCCCAATTGGATAGTTCTGTACACCTACCAGCAACTTGGGATCGGGTAGTTCCCCGGCTGGGATGGCTGCACTATTGGCAGCACGAATTTTCGCGTCTTGTGCAGTCAGCGACGGCGCATTGTTTTCAGCCAGTTGCAAAGCTTCATCGAGTGTCAATGCAGCAGCGAGACTGGGCAAGGCCAGTACACTTGCCGCCAAGATGGCCACGAGGGGCCGCCCTGTGCAATAGCACTTGGATTTCATGGTCACGATTCCTGTGATGATCCACCGCGCGCCTCATGAGACATGCGCGCAGATATGCCATCCCGCCTGACGCGGAATGAGGCTCAGTGTGGTACAGGAATCAGATGCGGGGAGGTCGCCATACCCCTGATGGGGTTTGGACAGGATGGGAGTCTATGGAGATGGACGCTTCGAGGGGGCTAGATAGGGGGATCAGAGGCTTGATGATAGAGACTTGCAGCATGCCGCCGGTCTTACACTCCTGGCCCGGCTTGCAGGGTTTACCGTGCTCGGTGGGACTTTTCATGTCATGGCAGCAGTCTTGGCCTATGCCGTCCATCATCGCCATGCCCATGGTTTGCATGGGACACGGCTCTGTCGGCGCCTGAACACCCGCCATCCCACTGAGGGGAAGCGCCAAGCTAATCAGGAATATCAGGCAAAACCGTAGATAGCGTGTCATGGACTGAAGTGTAGCCAGTAGAAATGGTGCTAACAATCCCGTTCCCGGCTTCTTGATTAGCTGCCAGAAACCTCTATTGCGCGCTCATTTCCATTTCAGGACTTAGCGTGCCTAACCATGCGACCAGACAGATGATGAGGATTGCCATCAGGAATTCGAATTTCATGCTGCGGCGCAAGGCATTAACCGCTACAGAGTATTGACCATTGCGAACTGAGCGCTCCAACTGCGGGCTTAAGTGAAAGCGGTTCAGTGTGGCTAAAACGATCATCCCGGCAAAGAGCAGGATCTTCAAAAACAGCAGCTGACCATAGGTACTCAGCATGACCTCATCAAGGTTTGGACCGACGATGAAAAGGTAATTCACGACTCCCGTTACGCTTATGATCGCAACAATCACACCGCCGGCCGACTCAAAGCCAGTCAGCACGCGGGCAAGAATTCGTGCTTCCTCCTCGCCCTTCAGCGATTTCAACCGCAGCAGTAGAGCGAAGGCCGCTAGAGCACCCAACCAGCCACCTGCCGCTAATAAATGGAAAATATCGCTCAGAAAATGCCAGTAGCGGCGGCTGCCTTCGTCCATGGCACCGTGCCCTGTCCAGGCTAGCGTGGCCAACGCGATTGCTCCACACACGGTGACGATCCAGAGGCTGGGTGTCGGAAATCGTTTATTCAACGCGACGCCCATAATTGCCCCAACCAAGGCGGCTATTCGGACCATCCAGGTCAACCCAACGTCGGTGCCCATGATGACCATTTCAAAAATGTGGTGATGTAGCTCCATAAGCTCCGATACACCGCTCATTGCTTTTGCAAGCAACAACATCGAAGCAAGGGACAGAGCTACACCTGCAACAGAAGTACCGTAAAGAAGCGACTCAAAATTCAAGACCGTGCCCGATACTCTTTCTTTTCCCCTGAGACTGTACAAGCCAAATATGGCCAATCCAAATAACAACATCAGGTCAAAATAGAGAGCAAAGCGAACCACAATATTTATTGAGTCGCTCATGGATCATTTCACTTTAAAGGAAAAGTTGCCGGTGATCGGGTGGGTGTCCGAGGAAACTGCACGCCATTCAACTTTGTAGGTACCGGTCGTCAGAGGTGCAGTCGGCGTAATCACCATCGTTTTCGGATCACCGCCAGCAGCGACGGCGGCCTTTACACCCATTGGAGAGTTCGGCATGCCAGGCATATCGGTCATGATCAGTTTTGCACCGGAAAACTGAGTGGTGAGATTCTCGGAAAAGTGCAGTTCAATTTTCGAAGGGGCCGCCGCATCCGAGCCTTCCGCCGGAGTGGAAGAAAGGAGCTTTGGATGTGCTTGAGCTACGGCACTCAGAAGCAAACCAGCAGTAAGTGCAACAGCTACGGTCGTAGTTTTAAGGAATGACATGCAAGACTCCTCACAGCAAGAGCTGTTGATTTGAGGTTTGTTTGGGAAGAACTAGTTTGTAATTTTCAATTTAAAACCACTGATGGTTAACTCGGAGCTTCCATCTCTAGGGCAGGTTGAACACGAAAATCTCGCTAAGCCCCAACGTCACAGTGCAAGAACACGATGCCACACGAACGCAAACTGTTCGATTACATTTCAGTCAGCTTGACACGCTGTTTGGGATCGAATTGGCGAAGGTCGCAAGTCTTAGAAACGAGACCGCACGCCGCAAATACTGGGGTATTCACTCATTCAAAAAATGACGAAACTGGATGCAGGCCCAAGTCGCGCTAACGCCGTTGATCACAAATGCGGCATTGCTCAGCTGACCTGCAAGTCAACACTAGGAAACTCTAGATGAAAGGCCGTTTTACCGTCACATGACGTACACCAGATTTTGCCATCATGCGCCTCAATAATTGATCGGGTAATCGACAAACCTAGCCCTGCGTTGCTTGGACTTCCTTCCCTGCGCGCTGGGTCCACGCGATAAAAACGATCGAAGAGCTTTTCAAGATGTTCGGGGGCAATGGGTTCACCCTGGTTCTCCACGACGACCAATACCGACATCTCCTTCTTGAGGATTTCGACACTGATCATCTTCCCTTCCGAGGTGTAGCGAAGCGCATTAGAGAGCAAGTTAGATATAGCTCTGTGGAGCATAAGGACATCGCCTCGGACGCTGCCCCTTCCTGAAACCTTCAGTTCTATCCCTCGCTCATCTGCCAAAAGACGGTAGTATTCAAGCAGTTTCTCCACGACTTCCACCAAATCTATTGGTTTGTTCTCGTGGGTGATCAGACCATTGTCTGATTTCGCCAGAAATAGCATGTCATCAATCATCCGACTCATACGCTTCAAGTCATCAAGATTTGAGTACAGATTGTCTTCGTAGTCCTCTATATCCCTTTTTCTTGAAAGCACGACTTCGGTGTGGGTCATCAAGTTGCTTACAGGAGTCCGTAGTTCGTGGGCAATGTCTGCGGAAAAATTCGATAACCGGACAAATGCATCGTCGAGTCTGGACAGCATTGCGTTAAAAGACAGCACCATTTGCTGAAGTTCTTTAGGAACAGGCGCTAAAGGGATGCGCTCTTTTAGTGATTTTGCTGACATAGAGGCGGCGACCCGCGTGACCTGGCGAATAGGCCGCATGCCACTGCTTGCTACCATCCAGCCAAGCGCCGCACTGACCAACGCGCTAATTACCAGCCCTATCCAAAACCAGCGCTCAAGCGTCTCGAAAAAGGACATATGCTGAGTAACGTCAAAGATCAAAATGACTGTCAACGGCTTGTCTTGCCCCGTCACAACGGCTTGTGCTGTCACGCCACGGAACATCTGCTCTTGCTCCCGCCACTCCCAGACGTTGTTGTTTGTGGTTGTGCGGAACTCCTTCGGAATATCTACCGGACCGGGATCTGCGAACAGCAGCTTGCCTTCACCATCGATTATTAGGGCCGTCAAATCACGGTGAGCACCCAGCAGCGCTTCCAGCTCAGGCTTAAATTCGCTGAATTGATCGATGGTGTTCAACCCGGACAAAATTCTCTGGGTCGAGTGGAGCTTTTCGTTCAATGCCTGCTGATCCAGCATCTTAAAGTGATGCCGACTGAGGTTGTTGAAACTAAGTCCGGCGACCGTAAGCACGGCCGTTACCGCGAGCATGAACATCAGACTCATGCGGGTTGTCAGGGACATCCGATTCATTCCGACTCCGAATCAGGCGCGTCTAGCATGTAACCCATTCCCCTCGAGGTATGAATCAACTTGACCTCAAAGTCGTCATCTATCTTGGCCCTCAACCGTCTAACCGCAACCTCGATAACGTTGGTGTCGCTATCGAAGTTCATATCCCAAACCTGGGAAGCGATAAGTGACTTTGGCAGCACCTCCCCACGACGTCGCAGCAATAGCTCAAGCAACGCGAACTCTTTGGCCGTAAGGTCAATTCGCTTGCCTCCACGAATGGCTCGACGCTTGAGGAGGTCCACCTCCAGATCAGCCAATTTCATGTAGGTTTGCGAAGGTGCGCTGTTACCGCGACGCAGCAACGTTCTGACTCGAGCAAGCAATTCAGAAAATGCGAAGGGTTTGATCAGGTAGTCATCTGCGCCGAGTTCAAGTCCTTTAACTCGATCTTCAACGCGGTCTCTCGCTGTGAGAAAGAGCACGGGGACGTCTTTCCCGGAAGCGCGAACCTTCTGCAGAACTTCCCAGCCATCCAATCCAGGCATCATGACGTCGAGAATCAACAGGTCATACGCTTCGCTCAAAGCGTGCTGAAGCGCCTCTTTTCCATTAGTAAAACGATCAACATTGAACCCCGCCTCGGTGAGTCCTTGCTGCAAATAGATACCTATTTTTGGTTCGTCTTCAGCGACAAGAAGTCTCATGAGGTCGTTCTCTGATAGTGATGAAGCGGAGTCTGCAACGAAAACCGGCAGCCAACCAGCAACTGACAGAAAAGTAATATTGGCTTCAGGTAGATGTCAGCGAGCGCTGTCTAGGGTTCAAGCATGAGTACTTCCTGGTGCTCGACCGACTCTTCAACATGAAACGTTTGGGAGCCGGAAAACAATTCCATAAGGAGTTGCCCCATGAATCGCCTGAAAATTCTGTTTTTTGTGAGCTCAATACTCGTCTCAGCTTCTGTATGGGCTGAAAGTGGCGGAGACCGGGTGATAGAGCGTATGGAGGGTCTGCGCAACAAGGCAGAAGCTGTCCTGATACAAGCTGAAAACGCCCCTGAAGGTCAGCGTCATGTCCACATGACCGAGCATATGAAGATGCTGGGAGAGCTCATGAGTCAACTCCATAAAGATCATCCAGACGCCTCAATGTCACCTCAGCAGCATCTCGCCTGGATGGAAAAGCACGACAAAATCGTCGATGACGTTTTGAACCAAATGCAGCGCGAGCACAAATTGATGCTTTCAGAGAATCATCAGTGAAAACCGGCTTCCAAGGGGCTTTTTGAACAGTAACGTTAAATACGGCGTCGTTTGGACGCCGTGCTTTTTTGAAAACTGACAGAAATGTAGTGTTCAGGTCAGTTAACTGGCAGCTCCGTGTCTTTAGCATAGCCAGTGCTCCCACTCCTCTTACTCTCGAGGTCACTATGAAAACTAAGCTCGTTACCCCTGTCATCGCGGCAATCACTCTACTCTTCGGTGCTACGGCTATGGCCAGCGCAGGGCATGGGAAAGAGGACATCGGCCAGCCTGGAGTCGCCTCTCAGGTTACTCGTACGGTGGAGGTCGAGATGGGCGATATTTTCTTCAAACCTGAAAGCATCGACGTAAAGCCTGGTGAAACCATTCGATTTGTCCTTCGCAATGAGGGCTCGCTGCTGCACGAGTTCAACATCGGCAAAGCCGCTGCTCATGCAGCACACCAAAAAGAAATGGCAAGCATGTTCCAGAACGGGACGCTTAACCCCACAGGTACCGGGAAAACGATGAGCGGTATGAGCCACAGCATGGGTGGAATGAAGATGGTCGGAATGGAGCACAACGACCCGAACAGCGTCCTGATTGAGCCAGGCGCAACCCAGGAGCTGATCTGGACCTTCAACAACAGCACAGGCCTTCAGTTTGCCTGCAACGTGCCGGGGCATTATCAGGCAGGGATGGTTGGTCCGTTTGACCTGAAGTAAGCCGGAGCTGGCTGATAACACCGCTTCGACGCACGAGTTGGCTACGCTCTGTCGCAGAGGTCACAGCAACGCTCACACAGTGGGGTTTAATTCATGAATAACCATCAGCATCCGGATGGAAACACCACCGCACCATTTTGGAGGCGCAAAACAGGCGTTGTACTAATCATGCTCATCGCGATTGGTGCCTTCTACGTGTTGCGCGAGCATTTCAGCCACGTTTATCCATTTTGGCCTTATCTGATTCTGTTGATCTGTCCATTGATGCATTTTTTTGGACATGGACATGGTGGACATAGCCATGGCTATCAGGCAGCAACCCACAAGGACAAAGAAGGGAAATAGCCATGCCTAACATATCGAGCCACCACGACCACAGTCACGCCCATGCTGCTCCGCTAAATGACGATGATCTACGTGACCCGGTGTGCGGAATGGCAGTCACTTCATCAAGTAAATTTGGTGAGTCTTATCAGGGACAGAAGTATCAATTCTGTAGCCTGAAATGCCAGGAGAAGTTTCGAGCTGATCCTGAACGCTTCAGCAGTAATGTTTCGAGCGCCGAATCCCGTGTCACCACTCCAGAGTCTGCGGTACAAACAGGCACTGAGTTTACCTGTCCGATGCACCCGGAAATACGTCAGCCCGGACCCGGCAACTGCCCTAAATGTGGCATGACATTAGAGCCGATCATGCCCGCGCTCGATGAAGAAGAAAATCCTGAACTCCGGGATTTCGCCCGCCGCTTTTGGTGGTCGCTGCCATTAACCGTGATAGTGACCTTGCTCGCCATGGCGGGACACACGTTACAACTTTTCCATGGCCCGATCCAAAACTGGATCGAGCTGGCTCTGGCGACACCGGTGACCTTGTGGGCAGGTTGGCCTTTTTTTGTCAGAGGCATAGCCTCTATTAGAAATCGCAGTCCAAATATGTGGACACTGATTGGGTTGGGTGCCGCCGCAGCATACCTTTACAGCGTCATGGCAACGCTCTTACCTCAAAGCTTTCCGGCCACCTTCATGCAAGATGGACGCATCGGCGTCTACTTCGAAGCCGCAGCGGTCATCATTTCACTCACCTTGCTTGGGCAGATTCTTGAGCTCAAAGCACGATCGCAAACCTCCGCCGCCATCAAGTCCCTTCTCGGCCTGTCGCCCAAGACAGCACGCCGGATCAATACTGATGGACAGGAAGAAGACATTCCTCTCACCCATGTCCACCTTGGAGACCATCTACGGGTCAGACCCGGTGAAAAGGTTCCAGTTGATGGCTCAGTACTGGAAGGTGAAAGTGCGGTGGATGAGTCCATGCTTACTGGCGAACCAGTGCCGGTAATGAAGAGAGCTGGAGATAGTCTGATCGGTGCCACGCTCAATACACATGGTAGCTTAGTAATGGAGGCGCAGAAGGTCGGCGCCGAGACCATGCTGTCACAGATAGTACAGATGGTCGCTCGGGCTCAGCGGTCCAAAGCACCAATGCAACGAATGGCCGACTCGATTGCTGGCTACTTTGTGATGGGTGTTATCGCGATTGCGATACTGACATTTGTCGGCTGGGGGCTTTTTGGCCCTGAGCCCAGTTGGGTGTTTGGTCTGATCAACGCTGTTGCTGTGCTGATCATCGCTTGTCCGTGTGCGCTAGGTCTTGCTACGCCCATGTCGATCATGGTCTCGACGGGTAAAGCAGCCAGCATGGGTGTGCTGTTCAGGGATGCCAGCGCTATCGAAAACCTTTGCAAGATCGACACGCTAATTGTCGATAAGACCGGCACCCTGACAGAGGGACGGCCAGTGTTTCACAGTGTGGAGGCCACACCCAGTTTCAATCCCCACGATATTCTCCAGCTTGCTGCCAGTCTTGATCAGGGCAGCGAACATCCCTTGGCTCATGCAATCGTCGATCACGCCCGAACCAAGAACATTAAGCTCACCAAGCCAGAGTCTTTCGAGTCTGGTTCAGGTATTGGGGTCAGTGGGATCGTTGATGGTAAGAAGATCGAGCTGGGGAACACTGCGTTGATGGAAGCCGCAGGCGTAAGAACCACTGCCCTACAAGAGCGTGCTGAGGCGTTGCGACTTGATGGCATTAGCATCATCTACCTCGCCGTCGACGGGGCATTGGCGGGGTTGTTGGCAGTATCAGATCCAATTAAGCCGACCTCCAAAGAAGCAGTCACCAAACTCAAGGCTGATGACATCAAAATCATCATGGCAACTGGCGACGGGCTCACAACCGCACGGGCTGTCGCCAGGGAGATGGGGATTGAAGAAGTCCACGGTGAAGTGAAACCTCAGGACAAGGAGCGTCTGGTCGCAGACCTTCAGCAAAACGGCCGGAAGGTCGCCATGGCTGGTGATGGTATCAACGATGCACCAGCCCTGGCGCGAGCAGATGTGGGCATTGCCATGGGGACAGGGACTGACGTTGCGATGAATAGCGCTCAACTCACGCTAGTAAAAGGCGACCTGATGGGGATTTTACGAGCAAGGGCTCTTTCGGTCGCAACAGTAAAAAACATGCGGCAAAACTTGGGTTTCGCCTTTCTTTACAACTCGATGGGTATACCCCTTGCCGCAGGGTTGCTCTATCCGCTGACGGGACACCTCCTATCGCCAATGATCGCTGCGATAGCCATGAGCGTCAGTTCTGCATCTGTGGTTTTTAACGCATTGAGACTAAGAAACATTCGGATTGACTGAGCTTGAACGCATTCACAACTCGAAACAAAAACGTGTTGACCTTGCCATCGTGTCAACGTCGATGCTGTTGGTGCGGCGAAAAGAAACCGCTCAGCTTGAGAGGTAAAACCATGTTCGTTTTAAATGTTTCCGGCATTGGCTGCGGCAGTTGCGTCAGCAAAATCACCAAAGCGATTCAGTCACTGGACAACGAAGCTACTGTTTCCGTGGATCGGTCTGCCGGTAGGGTGAGTGTTGAAACCAGCGAAAGCCCAGAGCAGATTCGTAAAGCTGTCGAGGCGTTAGGTTTTCCTTCCCAGATCAGCGCTTGAATGCTGGCACCTTTGCATGGTCAGAGCCCCTCATACAGGGGCTCCCCTTGGTTAACCCTCAGGGAGTACCGAAGCAGCCACGTCGGCCACAAATCGCTCGCAAGCCCTTGCGCTACTAATCACCTCGGAGAGCTTTTAGCAAACCTTTAAATGCTCCATTCAACCTAGCCTGAATTCATAGAATAAGCGCAACGCTTGAAACGAGAGGCAGAGAGCCAGCCACCGGTAGAATCCAGGCTCTCACACCGAAGGATTCAAGCGCAGATGACTACGCATTACCGGCAGCTGACTCAG
>NZ_JAENSQ010000044.1:0-32502 GCF_016613125.1 Pseudomonas sp. MF6776 | reverse complement strand
TGACCGTCGAAGCCGTCAATCGGACAGTAGCGAGGATCAATCTACGCCCGCGCAAGCGCTTGGGCTGGAAGACGCCGTACGAAGTGCATACAGGGGTGAGCGTTGCACTTATGTGTTGAATTCAGGAACCTATCTCTTACGCTTACGCCCAAGATCGTCACTTAATAGTGCCAATTAAAGGCGCCCGAACACCAACTCTAAAAACCCTATCAAGCCTGCTCCGAAATAGCTGCAAACCAAAGATTTAGTCATATATATAAATAAAAGATTAACCTTTAACTTTCTTTCGGCGCCAAGACACCAGCCCAATCAACGCGCATATCATCGAAAGCACGCTAGCCACACTACCATACACAAACTTGCCCTGCGTTAGCGACGTTACAGCGTCGACTGCTGCAATGGCCGACATCAAATACATTACAGCTGGTGACGGAATCATTCGGTAATAGTTACTATGCTTCTTATTGTCCGCCCTTGCCTCCAGAAGAACTTTCCTCGCCGGACCAATTAGTTCACGCAGATTTTCCAAGCTGCGTTGACCATCCGCCACCACATTGTTCGGCAAATGGTAAAGAGCGTCTGATATTGCCTCGACGAACGCTGGATCACTGCCGGCGGCACCGCGAATTCTAGCCAATCCTTCGTGCAACAGATGGGCAGCTTCTGCACGCAGAAACAACCGCTCCTCGCCGTTCGTGAAGGCATTATCATATACAGGGAAGTGGTGAATTTTGGCCGCACCATCGCCCCCCCATTTCCGGAGGCACTGCTCGACCTGCAATTCATTCGCCCCTGGCTGGCGAACAAAATATCCACTCGTTCTAGATGACGAACTCAACTCCTCAATTAAAGATTGGCTGCTTCGGCTTCCGTCAAGCACTGCACTTACGCAATTTTCGTCAATCACGACGACATTAATGCCAACTTCATTGAGTTCATTGAAAAGCGATCGAATTGACACGGCATTGCTCCAGGAGACTTTCGTAAAGAATCACAGATCGCCACTTTCTCTGTGCCAGCTATTCGCCCCTGCAATCGGTGCAAATACTGTCGGCAAGACCGGCACCGGCTCTTTGCGTGAAAGACCCAAGAGGCCGGGCTTGCATATTTCGCAAGCGCGAGAGGATGGAGTCTGAATTCTCTCAGGTACTACGCTATGTCCGTCTCAACTACACCGTGGAAGTACGCATTCCATTCCGGCATGTCCTCATCAGCTGACCTGAGGGCCGCTACTGATCTTGGCTTGCCCGTTGGCGTGGTCGCGACATTACTCACCACTCGCCAGATTTTCCTTACGCTGCCAAAACACCTGGACGCCGGCGGCAAACTGTTCGTTGACTCAGGTGCTTTCAGCGCCTTCCAGAAGCGCACCATCATGGACTGGGAAAAGGTTTTTCAAACCTACGAGACGCTCATTGATCAGACCACTCAACCCGGGAATCTTTCGATCGTTGCGCCCGACGTGGTTGGGGACCAGGTTTCCACCCTTGAACTATGGGCTGAATATGCCCTGCGCGTGAAGAGCTGGGTTGAGGCGGGAGCACGGGTTATCGTCCCACTGCAGGTTGGCCGCCTGAGTGCCGGCGATCTACTTGAGGAGGCGTTTAAGCTCTTCGGCACCCGCAAGGTTTGTGCGGGGGTACCGTCTAACCTTGCAGCGATGACTGCGAACGACGTTGCTACGATCAGGCATGATGACTTCCACATCTTGGGCCGGGTCGTGCTCACCGTTGAACTAGCAGAAAAGGTGCTCGCGATCCTTATATCAAATCCAGATGCACAACTGACTGCCGACGCTAACTGGCTCCGCGCAAGAACCGCGCGCATCTCCAGCCTCGCTCGTGATCTCCCCCGCTCCAATATGCCCTTTGACTGCCGCCGATCGAGAGCGATTAAGGAGTTGCTGGTGGCGGATGGGTACCACCTCCAAGCCCCTCAAATTGAACGCGCCTTTCGAGTGCCGACCGCCTGTTGAGTGGCCTCCCGCTTGAACACTGCCCCCGTTAGAGAAAGCCGGCGCTTAGCGCCGGCTTTCTGATTCTCGGATCATCATCGGTCGCGGCCGCTATCTCAGGCAGCTGGTCGGCCGTCGGCTATAGTCCGCCCAGGCGGCGGACCAGCCGTCCTGATGATTCGCATGGACTGTGGCTATTTCAACGCACTGCGTGCTGCCCAACGATGACAGGTACGCCGAGGACACCGCCCGAGGAACCACACTGTCCAGGTCCCCAACCAAATGGCGCTGAGGAATCGTCTTGAGCTTGTCGGCGTAGTTCACGGGGTCAAGCGATCCACTGAGCTGAGTTAGCCCCTGCAGCTGCGTCCAAGCCGTTACGGCTATATTGCCAGCGAGCGTTTGCACCGAAACTACGTCATCCCTCTGCGCAGCCAAAAGCAGGGCTACTGCGCCTCCACCTGAGTAACCCACCAACTCGATACGCGTCCCCGTATACCGCAATTTTATAGCGTCCAGCGCCGACGACATGGATGCGATGACCTGGGGGCTGAAACGCTGATCGGTCCACGCCTTGGGATTGCAATGCTCGTTCGAAACAAACTGGCAGGGCCTGGCCAGGTACACAGCTCCGCCAGGATCGTTAGCAGCGAGATTTGCTACAAGGTTTTCATGGGGAGTTGGATCGGTGCTGGCTTGTCTTGCCGTAGCCCAAGCGTGGCCATCGCCCTCGACGTACACCCTCAACACCTCGCCTTTCACTGATTTGGGCAGTACCGACTGGACTGGGTAGAATCCCCCGGTATAAATCATGGCTGTGCGGCCGGCAGCATGGGCATCACCTACGAGGCGAGCGGTGTAATTTACACAACCAGTGCCCAGGGCCGCTCCTACCATTACGAGGCTGATCTGCGCATACAGTCGGAGCTCAGTGACAGGCATCGAGGTTCTCAATTTTGCTATTCGGAGCTTCATGGTATCCGAAGGTTTTGGTATGCAAGTACTCGGCGCCCACACCGACAATTACCCCATAATCAGGTACGTATTCCCACGATGGGAACGGTGAAAGCATTACAATTCAATTAGTTGATAATTTTGTGCGCCACGCGACCCACGCCTTACGAGCGTAGCTTGAATTGCCTTATCGCTTGGCTTTCTCATCCAAAATGTCGCCGCCTCGGCGCCGCCGAATTCCCGGTGAATTACAGCCTCAACTCGATGGGTCATACCGGCATTCTTGTAAAGGCGGTCAAATCGTTGCACCCGTGCGCTCGTCGAACTTAAGGCCGCGCATGGATCGATCGAGCCGATCGGTACCTGTTGGGCAGTGTTAACCAACAACTGGCTTCGAAACTCACCAGAAGAGTCTTCTGAATCAAGGCGAATACGCAGCAATTGGTAGGTCCAGCGTTGAGCGCGGTCGAACGCCGATCTTACTGGATGAGCTGACAAGCACCTCCCGAGAATTGAAATCCAAAACGTCGGTCCCGTTCCTGAACCCGTTTGAACCGGGGTGACATTACTGAGGTCTGGCATGGCAGCATCCTGCTTGGCGATGTGCTCCATATTGATGAATCAAGCTGTCAGTGATCCGTCAATTTGCCCCATTCGCCGGGGCATACATGAACAACGCATTACCTTAAATTGACCGCCTACCCAGCTACTCGATCGGTGCTGGTGCATTCTCCCTGGCCAGCAGTGCCGCGATGACGATCAGGTAAATGCCAGTCCCCATCAGCACAACAACGGCCGAGGTAACGGCCAGTAGGTGCAGGCCAATCAGCGAATCTAAGTGGCCGATCATCGCGTACGTACCCAGGAAAATTGCATAGGCCAGAACCGCCATTAACACCAGTTGTAGGACTACCAGGACTTTAGTACCGGCAAGACTGTGAGCCAGATATAGACCGCACATGATGACCAAAGCAGACACCAGGTACTCAAGGAAGCCTGCCGCTACATACGTCACGCCATCGAGGCCCGAACGGATCGCAAAGAGCTGAATCAGGATGTAGAACGCGGAACAGATGATGATCGGTTTGATGAACTTCATGGGTCAGACCCTCGACTCGCCTTAGACAGCAGAAAGGGTCGCTTATGTGGGCGGGGAAAGGGCGTTGATTAGCCCCAAAGCGTGGGCGCAATGCGAGGCTATTATCGGCTCCCTGGATAGGAGCGACGGGGCTACGACTCGCTGGAGAAAGCTGCTGCGGAGGCTGCACCTATCAACATCATTTCCATGTTCAATTCCTCCAACTTTAGGCCAATAGCGCTACACAGAAAATGAACAGACCACCGAGCGCAAAAGCATTAATGAGCCAGAGCGATGCGCTGCCGGTCGGCGTTTCGCTACGACACAGGGAATAAAAGCCAAAGGCTTCGATGGCAACGGTCCCTGCCATGCCTGCGGTTTTAATTCCGAAAGCCGAAAACAACATCCACGCCACAGTACCAACGGCAAATGTGACGATGAGCGCAAACAGTGCAGGTATGTTGAACCCGAAAATCTCGAGGGTTGTGGAGGCCAAAACTCCTGCCACTTTGGCCACGCCACCAAACAACAGTTACGTGAACACAGCGGCTGCTGAGTAATTGCACCGATTTGACCACCCGCTTGCATTCGACCTGACCAGTCACTTGCAACGGATTTGGCCATCGCGCTTCGTGGTCATGACCGGCAAAGAACGACCCCATTGCAGCCGGTCAGCATCGGCAGAAATTGGCGTGAAGCAGCCGTTCAGAGCTGTCTAGAGAAACGTGGGAGACTCGGTGAGTCCACCAGCAGTTTCCTCGACTACGTCCTGAGCCTTATTCGTCGTATGTCATTTTCATCCAAGTCAAACCATTCACCGTTTATTCGCTTGCCGGCAAAAATCGCATGGTAACGGCGCTCAGCTTCATGGCAGTCGTCAAACCAGGCGCACAGCGGGATGGTGTAAACAAAAGGTAGGTGCACGCCGAAGGCTCTCATCCGGGCCGGCACATTGCGAGTACGCCCAACCTTGTAACCGAAAGCAGACTTCAGTACGTAAACGACGCCAGCTTTAGCACCGCTGGTCATCTCGCCGATGACCTCAATCGGGTTGAGGCGCTCCGGCGCAATGCTGCTGGAAGTAGGTCGTTTCGAAACCGTCGGCCTGGTTACCATTGCGGCGCGGTCACGGAGTTCCAAGTTGTCAAAGTGATCCTGCCATAGCTCATGCAGTCCGTAGTCGGCTATTTTCTTAGGGGCGAATCCAAACTCTCCCGCCTTCCAGATTCCACGCCCCTTGGGACTGTCTATCCAGATCTGCGCCGAGGTGGACGTCCAATCGACATGGCGAGTCGCACCAGTGCCACCAGTAATGATGCCAAGCCATCTGAGCATCCCTGTCTGCTGAGTTTCGTCGTAGGCAGCAATAGTGATGCCGTGGCCGAGAGTAGGTGGTGAAGCCTGGCTCGCCAATCCTTCCGGTAAGCTAAACATGGATGGTGGCCGGGCAACTTCGCAATCCAGCTTACAAGCGACTCGCCAATACTTGGCCGGGGTCAACATTCCTTGCTCTCCTATCGTTCAATGCGTCAGTCGTTAGCTCGCAAGTTGTCAGTTGCGTCTTGAGCATAGGTGATAAAAGTTGGATATCGCTGGGAGACTGCACGCTTATAGAATCCTTCTGGCGTCAAAGCTTAACGCTTCCTCATCCAGGTCGTGATCGATGATTGCTGGTCAGCGGCAACTTTCGGGCTGTAGCAGATTGGCGTTCTAACTGCCGCTTGTGGCCGATTTCTGCCAGTACGTCCAGACTGGACGGGTCGACTTCTGCTCCTGTCGGCAGAAAGCGTGCGGGTCAAATCCGTTGCAAGTGACTGGTCAAGTCGAATGCAAGTCGGTGGTCTGGCCGAATGCAAACGGGTGGTCAAATCGAGTGCAACTTCGCAGCTGCCAATACCATAAGGATTTGTGTCATTTCTGCTGGTTCCTGACTAAGTTTCGCGGACGCGTAACTGACGCCCCTCTAAGGCTCTGGCCCCATTTTTCGGCGGGGCAAGGCATGTACTTGAGCGGGCTTCCGATGAGACTGGCCGACAGGCTCAATCGAGCCCATGAAGATCAATCCAGGTAAAGTCGGCGACCCGAGGTTGGAGTCGGTTCTGTTGGCGCTACGTTCACTGAAGGCGCTGGCTGGGCAGTAGGCTGTAATACCAGTGGCGGAGGCGTGTCCACCCGAGCGGTAGGTCGCTGCATTGCCTGCTCGTCCCGCAACCGGGAAAAGTTAACCTCACGTTCAGACAGAGTTGGGGACTTTCGTTCGAAGTGGAACACTGCTATTGCGATGACGACGAATATCCCTACTCCCACCCCGAAAAATGAACCAAGCGCTGTTTTGGCGAGGTCGTCCGCTTCAGTGGGTGCGCGAGTGGCAATCGCACTGAGATCAGTGAAGGACGATACGGGACCACCAGTAGCCTGATATGAGAACTTGATCTGCAATCTGTTCTGGTCGCCGTTCTGAGTGATATCAAGAATCTTGGCGGTACCGCCTGCCAATTTAAGGATTGCTTCCTGAGCAGTCATTGACTCACCAGTGACCATGCCCCCCAGAAGGCCATTGAGCCCCCCATCGGGAACCCGGCACCGCATCTCCCCGCCAATGGTACGAAATCGTCCCGGGCAGACCTTGAGCTCACTTCCAGCCTCATGATTCCATTGATCCCATCGCAGGTTCAGTGTCTTGACCGAAAGAACCTCCTGCTTGGCCGCCCCCGGCGAGGTCGAGCCAACGTCTGCTGCCGCAGTCCCGGCGATACCGCCCAATGAAACGGCCAACAAAGTAACTGCAATCCGCACGAAATTAACAATCCGCACTTTCTATCGCCCCCTCCAACTGAACAGGGCTACCAAATTTCCCTTGCCTGTAAATGAAATCCTTCTCAAAGAGAATTGCGGCCGAGCGACTCAGGAACGGGCCATGCGATTCACTGTCGATCTGGACGTTCCATTGGCAGCGCCAGCGCCTGGTCCACGCCGCGGCTTTTGACTCATCATTGACCAATGCGCGAAGCACCAGGAAGCAGCCGCGCTGAAAGCGGCCCGTAGGAAGGACGCGTGAGACACGCTTCTTGTCGAAGCCCGTTACGGTAAGCCCCGCAAAGTTGACCTCATCGGCAAAACCGGTAACGGTTCCATTGCATATGACAATTCGTCTTTTATGAGACATAAACCCTCTTCTCTGCTCTGTCACTCGTCGGCGACATCATCCAAAAACAGACGTCTGCCAACTGAAGGCTTAACAGCTTCTTCATTTGCTGGGGCCAAAATGACTCGCCCTGGTGTAACCAACTCGGCTGGTTTGATGGGGGCTACATCCGTAACAACGACAGAGCGTCGGCTAGGCTCAGCTTCCCAGGTCGCACTCGACCCCTCGAACATCCCGATCGAGCCGAACAGTCCTAACCCCAAGGCAAGCACCAGAAGAACGCCCCACCCCGTAACTATCCAACCAATGAGTACCACTACAGCTGCGATGACAATGATCTGTTTTGCGCTGCTCATCCAAGAACTCCAATGCCCAACCAGCCATGAATCCGAATACATTGCCCCGGAACTCCAGACCTACCCAGCGAGCCAGCCACAAGTTGCACTAGCTCGGCTTGGTAGCGGTCTGGGATTTGTCGAGCGACTAGCTGGAGACGTACTGTGCCTGAGCACTTTCACTCTGAAAGTCGTACTCTGGTTTCTTCTCGACCTCCTGCAGCTCGAGGCCTTCCGGGCGCAGACGCTGCTCCAGCGTTTCGCAGGTCTTGCCGTGGAACCCTTGGAAGTCGCCATTGATACGGCCGCCCTTGATCGTGATAACGACTTTCTTCACCACACAACCTCCTCAGCAACAACCTCGAGCGTGCCATCGGCCTGAGTCATCACCGTCACGTTATAGTTTTCAGCTTTGAGTTGTTTCTCGTAGTGGTACGCCAGATAGCGATCGACGATCTTGTTGCTGGTCTGGGCAGTCCAAGCCCCATAGGACCCGTAGTCTTCCTGGTACTGGTTGAAAACGCCGCCCTCAAGGCGAAACCCGATCCGGCGCTGGTTGTCTTGGGCGTCTACCAGGACCAGGGAGTAGCGCTCATCTGTGTACCCAACGCCCACTCGATACAGCTTTTCGTTCTCGCGAACTTCCCCAAGCCCTGAAAGTGCTTTTACCAGCACATCCAGGTCCGTGTAGGACACCGAGACCTGTCCTTTAACGATATGACTCATTGGCATTTTCTCCTTGTTAGTCAACGTTGAGCTGCCGGCCCATCGTCGAGCCAGGAACTGCGTCGTAGGTGTTGGCGGGATAAAAACCTTGCTCCCCCAGGCGCCGGATGCTGTCGATGTCGGCCTTGCGCGTGACGCTTGTAGGCGTGATATCACCCAATGCTGCCAGCAAAATTTCCTGGCTCAGCGCAGTATCCCTGGCATTTGCGATGTACAAGGCATCAACCACTGCCTGTTCAATTTCAGCCCCGGTGTAGCCATCACTCCCCTCAATCAACGCCGGCAAATTGAATTTGGCAGGGTTGGCCTTGGCCTTGTTGATATGGATTTGAAAGATCGAGGAGCGCTCCTCGATGCTGGGCAAGTCGATGAAAAAACACCGATCCCATCGCCCTGCTCGCATCAGTTCAGGTGGAAGCTGACTCACCCGGTTGGCAGACGCCACGATGAAAATTTTGCCCTTTCGTTCTTGGAGCCAGTACAGGAAGGTGCCAAGAAGACGCTTCGAAACTTCATGCTCCCCTTCAGAGCTGCCGAAGAACTTTTCGATCTCATCGATCAGTACGACAACCGGCGCGATCTGCTCAACGGTCTGCAGCGCACGTGTGAACTTGGCTTCAGTCTCACCGAGGTATTTCGAGTAGAAGCGGCCCATGTCCAGGCGGACCAATGTCGTTCCGAATACACCCGCAGCAGCCTTGGCCATAAGCGTCTTCCCGCCGCCTGGCACACCGGCCAGCAGCAGCCCTTTGACCGAAAGATTCTTTTCCCAACCAGCCTTGCGGATGTTCAGAAATTCCTTAAGCGGTCCCAATCCGCCTACCGTCTCGATGGCCACGGGTTCGAGAACATCCAGCCCCACATCTCGCAAAATGTGATTTTTCTCGCGCCGAATTTCGCCGAGATACTCATGCCCTTTTGCTTTCAGGTACGCAGAGTAGATGAACACGTTACGCATCTGACTGTGAGACAGGCCCATCGCGTGGTTTGCGATGACTGCGCGCTCAGGCCCGCTGAAGATCGTAGGCGTCTTTTCCGCGCGACCGGCAAGGCTTTCGCTCGAAAACTGAACGTCGCGCTCAGCACTCAGAAGTACGTCAATTACCTCCTGTTGATCCATCGGGGGGAGGTCGATGTGGTAGACAAACTCCTCCGATAGCGTATCTCTGCCGGCGATCACGTAAGTCACACCCAGCTCCTCAATCACGGCTAACGACGCTTTCAGGCTCGGTAGGTTTTCAGGATTGGATTTATTGCGATCAAAAAAATACTGGTCAAAAATCACCGTGCCTCGGCTGCCTTTCTCAGCCTTCCCGGCCAGGGTTTTAATGTAATCGGGTGAGGGCACCTGCTTGAAAGGCATGGTTTCAAAACTCTTTTTTCGCTCCTTCGCCGCCGCTCCTACGACTTGAATAGCGCGGGTCATCTCAAACGTATTGATGGCCACCACGGGAAAAGCCAGCATTAGCGGGATGCTGATGCGATCGTTGTTGGTGTCAGGTGCAGACATCAATCTCATCTCCTGATGAAAAATCTATGGTTTCAGTGTTTCACGAGGCCACAGTCAACTGGGGCTTCATCTGAGCCGGAAACTGGGGCAAACCCCGCTTGCACTGGGAGGGTTAGCCCCACCAGGTGCCCTGCCCGAGAAGGCTTATCAAGCATGCCACCCAGTTCAGAAATGCAAGCTTGTCGGAAAATGCAGACGACTGAAGGCCATCAGGAATTGTGATGTTGGAGTAGGAGGTCGTTGGCCATCATGTTGCCCGAAGGTATGCTAAAGCTGGGCTATGAACGCCTACCTTGACAGACTGCCGCGCAGTTTTATCGAGCAACTGGCCATGTATGCCAAGACTAGGAATTGCAGAGTGATCCATCGAGCTCGCCCCTTTTTTTACCCCATAGTCAGGTATATGGGCTCTGGCTGACCTTCAGGACGAACCTGTGCCCAGAAAATTAGCTTTGTCACGCCCCCTCATGTTAAAGGGGGCCTTGGCCAGTACCCATGTCAAAAATTCGAAAAATAGGTCTGTCACAGCGTGACGCGATCCGCGAGATGTGCGCACGTTTCCAAACAATTAAGCCTGTCACAAGTGCTTGAGCGTTCCGTGGAGTACAGCCCTCTTCACGCTGGCGCCGCCGCTTTGGCCGTAGCGGCGGCAAAGGGGTTCCAATTGCTGCCCCGTCAGGATGGCTGCTGTGAAGTCTCAAGAGCTTTGAAGCCCTGGATGATGGTGCCTGTCGAGAGTGTCAAGCGTAGAGGGCTTGTGTTGGTCTCTACAAAGTCCAGGTCGCGATAGTAGCTTGCTGCCTTTTCGTCCTTGGCATCGACGAGGATGAAAGCCACGCCAGAATGCTTGGAGATCGCGTACACGCGTCGGAAGAAATCGACCATCAGTCGCTTGCCGACTCCTTTGCCTTGCTGACCTTTGTCAACAGCCAAACGGCTGAGCAGCACTGCCGGCATTGGGTAGCGGGGCATCTTTTTCATCTGCTCCTCGCTGAGGTCGGACTCCACAACGGAGGCGTTGGCTAGCGTGTAGTAGCCTATCAGCTGGCCATCCTCAACAAGCATGAACGTCCTGGAGACGTTGCGCTTTTCGTCTTGGGTGGCCTGCTGTGCGATATAGGTATTAAGAGCAGGGTGAAGACCGCAATCAAAAGCTTTGCGGTCTATCGACTTGTCGTACGGGACAGTGCTGAATTCCATTTCCTAAAGCCTTAGCGCAGTGCGAGCAAGGCCTGGAGTTTGGCGTTTGGCGGAGGGGGATTGTCGAGCATCTCACGAGCGACAGCCGAATTCATAACGGTGAGGCCTTCCAGATCCACCAAGTCAACGACCACGGCTTCTTGTTGGCTGCGCACAATACCGTCCATCAGGGCCTGCATCTGTTGCTGCAACTCCTTGATCTCCTTCTGCATCGCTGCCATGGACGGCTTTTCAACATGCTTGCCCTTTGCCCAGCCTCGAAAGCGTCGGAAAGCCTTCACTCGTACTGCATGAGCAGTCTTGACCTCTTCGTGCTGCGAGGGGTCACCAGAAAATGCGAGCGTCACAAAGCGACCACTGCCGGCCTCCTGAAACAGGGGGTGGCCTTTTGCGGTTGGTTGGGACTTCGATTTATCGGTCATGTGAACACCTCATTTGTGCCAAGACTACCACATAAAGCTTGACATCGCCTTGCTTGAGGATGCTGCTTTTTGCGGGGCAGGCA
This sequence comes from Pseudomonas sp. MF6776, assembly GCF_016613125.1. NCBI lineage: Bacteria > Pseudomonadati > Pseudomonadota > Gammaproteobacteria > Pseudomonadales > Pseudomonadaceae > Pseudomonas > Pseudomonas sp. MF6776. The sequence continues at coordinate 21,095 of NZ_JAENSQ010000044.1, read as the reverse complement.
GGGGGCTTAAGTGCACATTCTTTCCCGTTCCTCCCCCAATCCCGCAAACGACTTTGATTGAATTGAGTAGCCTGTTGGAAGCGTGGAAGCGCCAGTTGTGTCAAACCTAATTATCTTGGGACAAAGCTATTTATTTTGTGACAAACCTAATTATTTAGAGACAGAACCATTCGGTATCTACGAGCTTAATCCCCGATATTTGACTCGAAGACCTGATTTTGGGGTAAAACGCGATCGAGGAGCCCGACTCGCCAGGCTGTCTGGTTTTAAAGAATTAAAACTGTCGCAGAGGAATTGGAACTGTCGCGCAAGCATCCCGGGCGGTGCCTGCAGTGGACCCAACCGCAGCGTCGCGCCTTTCTTCTCGAACGGAATACGCCCTGCACCTGAGCCACGCGTCATGACCGTCGATAGGAATGATCTCACCCTTCTCCTTTACACCTGGTGTTCAGGCGCTCAGGCGCAGTTGATGGATGGGGTAGCTCTGCGACAGTTGCAGTTCGCATCGCCCATACGCTTGAAAATCAGTGATTCCCAATGGATAAGCTAAACTCATGCGCCTGGGCATTGGCCGCTTTCCCTTCGAGGGCTTGCTGACATGAGAAACGAGATATTTCACACGGCTACAATTGGCGGAATTGAGTTTGCTGGCTGGGTTTCATTCAACGGCCCACGCATATCCTCGAATGCAGGTGGTTCTGTAAGCCTTGGCCCTTGCTGCATTCAGCATTTTGTACCGGCCAATGACCACCCGGGTGATAGTCATTACATAGAGGGTTGGTACGTAGTGAAATACACTTCGGAGGTCAAAATTTCACTTCGAGGATTTTCTGAGGCGGATGCACGTCAATTGTCTACCGAATTTGGAATCCCAATGCGGCGCGACTGGTCTGTCCACTCCTCCGATCGCGCAGATTTTTTTGAATCCCATGCATTCGAGGGCTTGAGACTGTGGGTTAGAGATCACCCGCGAAAAGCCAAGCAGATCATGAAGAACACGCAGGAATACCTCCCAGGTTGGTATGAGCGAGCCATCTCGTGACGGTTTCATTAGCCATACGTGGATGGCCAGAGGCAAGTCTCCTGCGACAGTTTTTATTCCCTAGCGCTTGCCAGCCCTGATGGAGATCTGAGCGGTTACGACAGTTTTGCGTTTCCTCAGCCCGGGGCTGAGCATCGCGAAATTCGCAGCGCCCCGGCGACAGCTTTAACTCTCTGAATCCAGTCTGATTACTGTCTCATGGCTGTATTCCATATTCAGTCCAAATGCAGCTTCCGACCCACCCTCCCGGGCTGCTCCACTTGAATGGGCTCCAAGCGATCAGTCATTGTTATCGCAACCGGATCACGCCCATTTGCAGTTTCTTGAAGCTGCCCTACTGAGGACGGTAACGGTGAAGGCGTTGTTTCAGCGCTCGCTTCTCGCGCCACAGTTTGCCCAGAGTTTCCTGAAAAAATGTACACAATGGCCGCCAACAGAAACATCGGGGCCATGACCATTGGCAGGAACTTCATCAACTCGTCCAGACTATCTGCCATGTTTTGTAAACCAGGCGCGGCAAGCGCAATCCCCGGGGAAACCCCAAGCGCCACAAGTAAGGTCATTCGATAGTGTTTTCCGCGCATGGGGCATCTCCGAAACGTGATGCCTCATTCTCCAATCAGCGCGAATTGCGAGGGCCCCAATTAGACCTCCATAAAGGGGCGAACCTGAGGCCCTCCCCCACCAGATTATTACGGCAGAGGGTGCACCCCGCGCTTGCCGTGACGCGGGCCATTCACACCTTAGGTGATTACGCAGAAGCTTTTTCAGGAGCGCTTGGAACATGTGCGGCGATGGATGCCTTTAGGTTATCCCTCACAAAGGCAATCGCTTCCTGCGCAACGACTGGCCGAGCCTCCATCCAGAAGCCAACGGCGGACGGACTTCGCTGAGGGTTGTCACGGCACTTGGAACCACGAAGCAGTAGTGCTACGTCCCCTTGCAGGGAATACCAAGAGTAATTTTGCTTCTCCACATCAACCCAGTAACTCGCGCAGGGCACTTGGAACATCAACTCCAGAACCTTTAGCACCACGGTGGCCAAAGGATCACTCGACGCCTGCAGATGGCTCATCAGCGGGCCAAGCGTACGCAGACGTTCGATTCGAACTCGATTGCCCCAACTGATCAAGCCGGGCGTACGCCCCTGTAGCTTGGGGAGCTCAAGCTTATGGAATCCTTTGCCCTGGAAGGCCAACCAATCTTTAACTTTCTGACCGCACGCACCGCACAAGGTGGCCCGGGCGTAGTTCAGATCACTGCGTAAACCACTTTTATTCCTGTAGTGATACGAGAAAACATCGGAGTGAGCGCATACCCGCTCTGTAAGAGCGCCATGATGTTTGACGGCCATAGGTTCACCACTGATTGCGATTGTGAACCCAGTGTCACTCAACTTTTTAAAGTGCAAGGGGGGGCATTTTGTTGCTTTGAATCGGCCGGTGGAGAGTACTGGTCCACGGCCTTTTCAATACCACCCAGCCCCCTTAGATGGCCTCAAAGAGCGAATACCAGGCGAAAAAAAACCCGCCGAAGCGGGTTTTTACTTGTGGATCCTAGAAATCCCAGCGTACGCGACCCAGCACCGTTTGACCGTCGAAGTCAGTCTTGGTCTGGTAGGTGTAGCTCGCACCCACTGTTACCGCACCGATGCGATAATTGGCACCAAGGGTCGCTTCGTAGCTGTCACGAACAGGCGAAGCACCTGTGGTTACAAATGGGCTACCGCCCAGGACGAATGCCGACGTCGAGGATACTTTGTCACCGATGAAGTCGTGCCAAGCCATCACGGTCGCCTCAGGTTCAATACTCCCCATACCCAGCGGGAAATCGCCTGCAACACGAACCCCCGCCCCTGCCTCACCAACCTCAAAGCGCTGGCCACCGACTTGCAGTGCGGCCGACGATCCGTGCTCAGTGAAGCCGTCAATCTTCACATTGGTGTAGCGGGCACCAGCGCGAGGCTCGACAACCAGATTGTCGAAATGGAAATCATAGCCGCCCAGGACACTCGCCCCCAGCAGGTCGGAGTCATAGCTACCCTTGGCTTGAGTCCCCACGATAAAGCGCTTGGAGTCGTTGTCGTTCTTACCGGCAGTCATGCTCCCGTCCACGAACCAGTTACCAAGCTGGTAGCTGCCATAGAGGGTGAATGCAGAGCCCTGCACTTCCGTCTTATCGCCGCTGTCGCTGGTCACGTTGGTGTTCAGGTAGCTGAACGCAGCACCGATCGTGGTTTGATCGTTGATCTTGCCGTCAGCGCCAATCGCAATACCAGCACTGTTGGACTGGAACCCATCAACACCACCCCGGCTGTTCTGGTCCGAGTTATTGGAAAGAGCCTGAGCCCAGACACCGGTTTCCTTCAGCACATCACCCGACGACAGGCCGGTGCGCAAGCTGCTCACGCGGTTGCTTACTGCCCCACCAACAATGGTTTGGCCTGAGAGCGCAGCCACAGTGCTCCCACCGTTAACCTCTGGGGTCAACTGCTTGGCGATCTTCAGCACTTCCTCGCGGGTTTGCGCGTTGCTCAACGCCTGGAACACCGGGTCGGTTGGCTGCAACTGGCTGAGGATGCTGTTTTTCATGGCCAGAATGGCGCCAGTGGTACCATTGAAAACACTGTCGTTGCCATGCGGGGAACCGCCGTCACCGCCGCCATTGTCAGTGCCACCGTCCGGATCTTCGATGTCGCCGATCTCATCGTCAGTCTTTGCCTGAACGACTGCTTTAACAGTCTTGCCGTCCACGGCGAACTGCTTGACGTTCAACAGATAGGAACTGCTGGACACGGACACGCCGCTATCGGCGATAGAGCCTGCTTTCACCAGGACGTACTCGACGCCTTCTTTTGTCGGCGTAAAGTCAAAAGGCTTTGCCGAAACCGTCACCGCCGAACCCGCGTCGAAGGTTGCTGTACCCGAGACGTCGAGGTAAGCAGTGTTCGGGTCAGTGTCGGTGGCGAGCATCAGATCCATCGCCGATCCGCCTGCCAGGTGCAAATCGCCCTTCAAACTACTTTGAGACGTCCGCAGGTACAGGCGAGCATTGCTGCCGACGTTCAGCGAGCCAGCCTCGATGGACTTTGCAGTGACAATGGAGGACGTGTTCTCCAGGACATTCAATTGGCTAAGGCCAAGGATGTCGCCGGTTACCGATCCACCACCCAGGTTCAGGGTCGTGTGATCACCACCATCAATGGCCGCGATGCTGCCCAGAATGGTGCCTCGACCGGTATTGTTAATTACCAGATCAGACGAGCCGGTGTTGAGGATGCCAACGCCAGATGAGGAAATGGTGGAAGTATTTTGAATGACCGCGGTGCCAAGGTTGCCGTCGGTGTAACCCTGAACGTTGTCGACATAGATGGCGGTCACACTCCGGTCCGGGACGCCTTGTGCGCCTACGGCGTTAATCACACCAGTGTTGACCAGCGGGCCGAACGTCGAGTTTTCGAGCACAGCGCTTCTGGCGCCAGCACCACTGGCGTAAAGGAGGCCAGAGTTGGTAATGCCGCCCTTTACATCTGCCCCTGCCAATTGAAGAGCAATGGACTGTTCGCCGCTGACGGAAATCACTCGGCTGTTGGTTACGGATCCGCCAATCTGATTCTGGCCGTCATTGACGATCCCCAACCCCACAACCGTGTGACCGCTGCCGTAGATTTCATTGGTGTTTGCAATGTTGCCGTCGATGTCCGAGTTTTTCACCAGAATCCCGTATGTGGCCGGGGTCCCTACAGGGAAGACGCGACCGGTTACGGTGATTGTGCCTGCGTTAGACAAGGAGCCGTTGACAGTGCTGGTGTCGATCAACATCCCGATGCTGTTTGGACCGTTGGTTTGAATCTGCCCGGCATTGAGCACATCGCCGTCAACAAGCGCATGATTCAGCGCGAACGAAACACCTCCGTCGGCAAATGCCCGCAAGATGCCTTGGTTGGTGATGGATTTTGTGTCGGTGCCGTTGACTTCGATCAGACGCACCGGATCACCGTTGATGTCCACAAGCGTCAAACCACCGGTGATGGTCAGGTCTTCAGCGACACTGGTATTCCACACTTTTGGTCCGGCATTGGCCTCATAGCTTTCAGCATTGGCGAAGCTGGCCGAGGTCGCTACGGCGATTGCCAGCAAGGAGAGCGGAAGCGAGATACGGTTCATCGTGAGTCCTTGAATGTGCGTTATTTTTTCACGCTGGAAAGGTGAGTGCAGATTCAGAATACCGACGCTTCGTAAACTGCAACCCCCCCATTCGACCCACTTACTTGAACCATCTGAAAGGCCCTCGTTCGGTGTTTTCTTATCGCCCACCCCAGCGTTCTACCCCGGCATTTTTCCGCCCCATGAAATACTTCGACGCGCCTGAAGCGGAGCAAATAAAGAAAAACCCGGCATGGCCGGGTTAAGTGATCAGTGCAGAGTGCAGGTATTGTCAGAAGTCCGCCAAATGCCGTCACGACTTGGTTGGCCTCCACAGCGCAAACAAACTCAACAACCTTTTCATGGCCCCGGGTTTCGGATCAGGCTTAGCAACAACAGGCGCCAGCGTCGCACGATATGCCGCCAGCAAAGCACTATCTCGACGCAGCATGCGAAGTACAGTCTGATTCGCATCAGGAGTCTCCTGACTCAGTGAGTAACCGTAGGTCTCGCTGATGAACTTCGACACAGCTGCACTACGAGAGCGCCCCGCCTGGCAGTTCACAACAATGTCCAATCCGGTAGCGGTCAGCCGGCCGATGGATTCGCGAAGACGATCGGCCTGCGGGATCAGAAAATAGTCGCGGAACAAATGCTCAAATTTGGTCCCAAACATCGCCATTTTTTCTTCGTCGAAATCTCCATCGACGAAGTAATGAAATTCAACACTCTGCCAATGGCTGGCCTCCACTAGGGCTTGATCGTCCTCACCGTCAGAAATGGACAGCAAATGCACTTGGCCTGACGGCCGATACCGTTGCGCGTCAATTCGTGACATGAACTGCACTGTGGGCATACGTTCTCCTTCAGGATTTTCCTGCGCTTTATAGCCAGTCAGCTAAGGATCGCAGGGTGGTTGCATTCCTTGGGTTGAGTTCGGCCCTCTTACAGTCGCCAATTCCAGACTGCCCGGCGCAGTGATTGCAAAAACGCTCAAGTACCGCGGAGATATGGACGGGGACACTCGGCGCCCCGAACTCACGCACTCCCAGGAAAGATCACGGCGGGAACGCTGCGCTCCCGGTGCAATCACGACAGAGGCCGTAGGAGCCTAGACAAAGCCGGGAAGCAGATGCTGGTGACCAACAGCACACGTCGCCCCTGACTTGCAGTTCGAAGGGTCCATGGGAAATTCGGATCACCCTATTCCGAAGACAGGAGCTAAAGATGAATCCCTCCCCCACACGAAGCAAAGAAACCGTGCCCGATGCAGCTTTTCACCTCGATGGAAGTAACAACACGGCTCTGGCTCCAAGCACAGCCCAAAGAATCTACAAGCGAATCCCCTTCTCCCGCCAACCAACACTGGGGTGCTACAACTCAACGCGTGAAGAGTGGCAAGGTGCATACCGAGAAGCACGACAGCGTGCACGCAAAGCGCAGCTGCCGGACGCCACTCAGAGCGGCATTGAGTGGAAGGCCCAACTCATAGTCACCTATGAGCGGGGCTTGTACGTCGATCGCCTGCAGTCACCGGTTAGCGATCGCTTGGCTGAAAAGCAGCTGATTGATGAAATTGTCGGGGAATAGATCCGGCGCAGAGGGCAGTTGGCACCATTAGGAGTTTCACAGCGCCGATTGCCCGGTTCTATCCGATCCACAGCTCGCTCACCGCGGCCCTGCCTAAGGGCACAGGTAGGGGCGAGAATGGCGGGCAATTCCGATCAGGAGACCGGAGCAAGTCCTTTAAAGGCCTCCTCGCAGCGCTTGTTGAGCAGATCCAGCAATGCTTCGGCATCGTTCGCGGCGTCGACACAATCGCGCTCTAACGCCTTGCCAAGGGCTTCCTTGAGCCAGTTGCTGGCGACTGGCGAGTTGAGTACCTCACGAATCTCGTGGTCGATATGTGTGCTCATCCTTCCCCCTCATTGGTCGTGCGCTTTTTGGTTCCGCTAAATTTCCCATAAGCACCGATCCGGCAAGCCTCCATTCACGCCTAAATAGGGTCCCAACCCCGTCGCTGACGAGATGAATCGATCCCCTCCATACTTTGCGGTCGGATGACACGCATTGAAGCTCGACGACATCCGCGTCTCAAACTCCCCGCAAAAAGATTCTTTCCGATTGGCTACTGCCACCCTCCAACCACACGGCGGGATCAGCCAGGTGATCCCCACAAGCGCAAGTTTGACCCGGATTTGTAGCCGGATTGAGGCCTTGCAGTTTAGCGATCGTGAGTACTCTCGAATCATGAAAGGCACAAACGCCGAACCAGATCCCTCATAGGAATGAGAACATGACCGAACACGTCGCCACCCTTAAAGACTCCGATATCCCGGCCAGCGAGTACTCCCTCGATTTCGTGCTCGGCTCCATCAAGGGCGCTCTCGAACGTGGGATGAGCGCCAAGGCGCGCGACCTCTGGATGCCATCGGTAAAAGAGATCGACAAGATCCACGTGATGGATGGTCTGAACGTCCGCGTCAACGACGCCGACTTGCAGGCCCATGTCCGCAAAATTGCTGACAGCATGAAGGTCAACGGCTTCAAAACTTCCAAGCCCCTTGAGGTCTTTGTCGTCGAAAAAGAGGACGGAAGTTCGGTTTGCTATCTGGCCGACGGTCATTGCCGACTGGCAGCATTGCGCATCGCGCTGGCCGAAGGCGCAAAAATCCTGAACATTCCGATCGTCACGCTGCCCACCAAAGGCATTGGCTTGCAGGACATCATTGCTGGCCTGTACACCAGCAACACCGGCAAGCCACTGACGACATTTGAAACCGCACTGGTGTGCAAACGCTTGGCCGGCTTCAACTGGACTTCGGCACAAATCGGAGAAAAGCTGGGTTTCGGCGCTGAGTACGTGGATCAATTGCTCGAAGTTGTTAGTGCTCCAATCAGCATTGTGACGATGATCCAGCAGGGCGAGTGCTCAGTCGGCCTCGCTCTGGACATGCTGCGCAAGCACCGTGGCGGCGCCGTAGAGGTGCTCAAGCAAGGTTTGGAAAGCGCCAAGCGAGCCGGCAAAAAGAGCGTCACGAAAAGCTTCATTGCCGGCGCCAGCCTGGAGAAGGTCGTTAAAAAGCAGGCGAAGCCTTTGTACGACGCTGCCAAGAAAGTGATCGCAGACCCAGGTTTTAAGGGCTTGAGCCCTGAGAACCAGACCTTGATGCAGGCGCTGCTCGACGAAATCAGCAACAAGGAAAAAAAGGCTGACGAAAAAGCCAAAGCCATGGAAGCAAAGGCTGCTGCCGAAGATGGCGAAGCTGCAGCGTAAAGCAAGCTCAACCGGCCCCGTCGGGGGCCCGAAATGCTCTGAATCCCCCGTGCCTCTCCTTTCCCATCGATGCCGCCGTTGAAGGCTTGCATATCCCAGCTTCGTGAGAGCCTTCCTTCAACGCAACTGCAGGAATGCCCTCATGTCTGATCCGCTGAACACCCAGCTAACCAACCGCCGCCCGCTCGAGGATTTTGAGCGCGTAGAGAAATTCCAATCTCTTCAGGCCGGCCAATACTGGCGCGCAATTGCAGCGATTCCGCAAAAGGCAATCGCCCTCGATTCGGTTCTGCTACTGCAGTCAATCAAGTGGGTCGATAACGCCGCGCACACCATTGTCATGCGCGCGCACCCGTCAATATTCGGCACTCGCGAGGAAATTGAAATCCCTCAGCCCGATGGCACAGTTCGCAGGTCCTATGTGAGCCATGGCACATATGACTTCTTGCTGAAGGACTTCCTGCTCCAGTTCGAGTACGAACCCGACGCCGATACAATTCGTGCCGACGAAACCGCCCGCATACACAGCACGATCCAGCAGCTGCAATCAGAACTGATCGTAGCGCAGTCAAACCCGGACATTCTTGCACGTGTGGTCGAGGATCAGCTGCGAGAAAAATCCGAAGCCGCGAGTGAGTCAGATACAGCAGGCGGGGCCCTGGTGCTCTACGACCACTCAGTACGACAAGAGATGTCTCAGCTGGCAACCGGCAGCATTGCCAATGCCTTGGGCAGCGGCATCACGTCCGAGAAGGTACAGGCAATGAAAGCAGTCGCTGAGCGCGAGTACCAGGTGGCCACCATCCAGTCACAGTGGATTCAGGGCAAGACAGCCGAAATTACTACCGTGGTCAAAAAGCTCACCCCCTTTTTTGAAGAGAAGGCCGCGGCATCACTGGCCAAGACGGAGGATATCCGTTCGTATGTCGCCAACCTGATCGAGGGCATCGAGTCCCTAGACCTATATGTCGGAAAATCGGTCGCGGTGCAGACCATCCGCACCGGCAAGCCGGCCGATCCATCCCAGCCGCTGAGTTTTGCTCAGAAGAAATTGATGATGGACGAGGAGTTGGCCGTTTGGGCAGAGGTCGACGAAGACTTTGATTTCACCAAGGAAGAGCTGTTTTTTGACGCCCTGCGAAATCACGATGATCTGGTCAATCAGATTTTCCCGACTGAGCGTTGCGTTCTAGTGATGGCAACTACCCGGCGCGACCTTGATTACGGTGATCGCTGGACCAATCAAGCCAAGAACGATGAGAACCGCAAAGTTTTCCTGATGGTTCGCAATGGCGAAAATGTTCATCGTGTGTTCAGTCCCGTCGAAAGTCATTTAGGCACCGGCCGGCTCTTCCCGTCTCGGGATGACCAAGACCGGATTTTTCGTGGCGTAGACGGATCACAGATCAAATTTGAGGACGTGGCCTACACGGCTCATCTGTCCAGCCATGCACGCTACGCCTTGCACTACAAACGATTCCTGCTGCTGATGTGCGGCCTAGACCACCGAGAGAAATTGTTCGGTGAGTTTTACCCAGGGCCGGAATCGCTGCACTTTGTAACCTTGGACTTCCAGGAGAAGTTCTGCCGCTTTATTCATGACGATGACGGTGAAGGCCTGATCGAGACCACCCCTCGCCAGCCGGTTGCAGAATGGATCAAAGAAAAAAACGCTTACCTCTGCTCTGGTAGCAGGGTCCTGTGCTTGTGGCACGAGCTCATGAATCCCGACACTGCCCCTAGCGCATGTAAGGAACGGCCTGGAGACCATTTTGATCGAGTCTTCAGCCCCTCAAACCCGATAAACCTCAAAATTGCCGCAAGGGTTGCCGATTCGCTCTGCGTGAAAGTTGAGGTGAGCGGTGGCTACGGCTCTAGAGCCCGCAGGTTTGCCTGCAACGTGAATCTCACCTCCTTTGACCGTCGTACCTGGGCATCAGACAGCCTTGCCTTCCTGTGTCTCGATACGGTCGAACCTGAAGAGCTGCGGTGGTACATCCACAACCGTGAGGCTCGCTACAGCCACCTACAGTTCATTCGCTTCTTCAAGCTGGCGCTCGCCCACCTCGAGCAAGAGCGAGCAAGTGAGCAGGATGCCCGTAATCGGATGCTACAGGCCCTTTCCGATGGGACCATTGCCCACGGCGAAGAAGCGCGAGGAATCATCAGTCAAACCGTAATTGCATGGCGTGCAGCAAACCGTGGCAAGCCACTCCCGCAGTTTGTGGATGGCAAGGCCCCCGCGGCGTGGAAAGGCCTCCTCGACCAGATGTACGCACTGGCCGGGAACGGTAAACGCCAGGCCCAAGAGATTGAAGCCTTCGTTCGTCAGTTGGGCTACCAGCCACTAAGGATTGCCCTGACAGGCAACAGCAAATTCGTCGCCTACGCTGCTCCAAAAGACAACGAGCTTGATAATCGACTCGAGCCTCATGCGTGGGTGAATCGCATGGTCTTCGAGCACAGCAAGGGCGTACTGGTAGAAAAGAGCCGGCGTTGGGTCATCCTGCGCCAAGTTGATGCCGCCGAGACGTCCCTACAGGAGTGGAGCGAGATCAATGAGTGGTTGCGAACCTCTGTTTTTAATTCCTACGAGCTCAAGCAAGAGGTTTTGGATGAGGTCGTTGGCCACGCCGGCGAGCTCAAGGCCCTTCTTAGGGGGCAAGATGCGGCATCGCACCGGGTACTGCTCGAGGATTGGTTCGAACTTCGCAGCGAAATGAGTGAAGAAACCAGCATCGTTGCAAGCCCCAACCTGGTGATTCCTGTAGGCGCCTACCTCTATCCCAGCACCAGGAACGTAAACTATATCGGCGCTTGTATTTCAAACCCGTATGGGTGGCTGTACCACAATGCCCCGGATGACAATACCCGAGCTGAAATGCGCCGCCGGTTCATTCGAGCATTTGTCGACAAGGAATATGCGGCCTCACATCATGACCAGCTGATAGCCAACAAATCCCCATGGGGCCTCGCTCAATTATCAGCGGAACACCGACATGAGGGCATGAAACCTCTATCCGGGGCTTATATGAGACCTATGGGCGGTTCTCATCCTGATCCGCGCCTGGCGACTGCGTACGCGAACTGGATGCGCCGAGATGGCAGAGGTTCTCAGGCTTGGCTTGCAGATGGTTGCGTCGATGAAAACGGGAATCTTCAGCTGGATTCGTTGCTTGGCGTGTCACTGCCAGATGACTACGATCCGCGCGATGTGCTTGAAGTGCATGCGTCAACAGCCGATGGCAAGGAAGTACCGTTCGGTAGGTGGTTGGAAATCATTCCTGCAGGTTCTGATTACACGGCAATCAACCGCAATGTTGCAGGGGCAAGTGGTTACTCGTTCACCACCTTACACTGCGCCTCCCACGCCGAAGCGCGGGAGTTGGTTCAAAGTAAGGCCAGGGCTGAGGGAGTTGAAGTCAAACCAGCAGAATTGATTGAGGGAGCGCCTCTACCTGGCAAAGGCTGTGAGCGGTGGATCATTCTTAAGTGATGGGTAGTTGATAACCCTGGTCAGATGAGGGTCTCGCTACCCTTGCTCACGGTAGCTTCTATCGTAGCTGCCATGGCCATGGGGTGGGGCCGAAAGGTTTTTGGAGATGAAACGACCGAGGAAATATTAGCGCTGTGGTAACGCGTGAACGCGGCTGAGGCGCGAATACCTCGCCCCGGCGCAGGACCTATCCGCCGCCATAGGTGCGCTGGGCCGCACTGGTAGTGCCTTCAAGACAATGGTTGATACAGGTCGACCAAAACCGGAAGGGGTGACCTGTGCGGAAGACGCTCACCAGGTGACTGAGCGGTGATTGACCATTCGCGGCCTTTTACCAAAAGAGGGATGATACTCCCCAAATTTTCACGGCGATCATCGCGCGATAAAGCCAGCAGACTTGCGGCCACCTCACCCAACTATTACGTAATACCATCTTACGGACGCAGGCAACTATGACAGTGACACAGCTAACTACCGCCCCAACCGAGACCGATCTAGAAGCAGAAATCCATGCGTCCATAAGGCTGGCCTTTCCCCTTATGCCAGCTCACGCCATTCGCCATCAAATCCAGTTTCAATTCAAGTTTGGCCATGCTGCAATCAAGGTTGACGGTTCAAAACCCACATCCGCTAGATCGCGGGCCGACGTCCTGCTGTACGTTGAGGACAAGCCGCTGGCGGTGCTAGAGCTCAAAAGGATGAGCGAAGAGCTCCAGCCCGATGATGGTCAACAAGGTCTTTCGTATGCTCGTGCGCTTAATCCAACTCCACCATTGGTGGTGGTCAGCAACGGAATCGAAACGCGTTACCTTGAAACCCACACCGGATGTGTATGGGTAGCGGTCGACAAGGATGCGCAGGCATTTACCGCCTTGATGGACAGCGCCTCAAAAGCAGCCAGGGCAGACCTTAAGCTCGCAATTCAGACTCTCATGGGCACAAATTCTTCCGTCTGGATGCAGGCGGTACTGCATGCCTCCAGTGCGAACATGGAGGAACTGACGGGCGACATTGAGGACACTGATCAGCCTTTCGGCCGAAACTTTCTTATTCCGAGGCAAGCGACATCAGTGGTCGTCGACTTCCTGATGAATAATCAGAAACTCGTTTTGCTCGAGGGGTCGTCACTGGTAGGCAAAAGTAACGTTTTGCGTGAGTTATGCGAGCTGACGGCCGCCAATGAGGTTGGAGCGACTCTCTACATAGAAACCGATACAGGAAGCAGCATTCTTCAGTGCATCGCGGATGCTTTAGAAAGTCACCTGAACTGGCCGGTTACGGTGGAAGAGGCCCGTTATTGGTTGAAACAGGTGTCAGACGCCAATGGCCCCGACCTGATTCTGGCAATCGATGGGCTCAACAGTGACGATAGAGTCGTCCGAAAGGAGATTGAGGACCTCTCGAGTACTAAGTTTGGAAAACATTTAAAGCTGGTGGTGGCACTGGATACAACAGTGGCAAGCAGAATTGTGATCACAAATGGCCGCAACAAATCGCCAATCGGACGCAGAGCGGTGCGTGTTGAAGTAGAGCCGCTGGATAACTATGAATTCCCTCGTGCCGTACAGACCTTGCTCGATAATCGCCTTGTGCTCATGCAGGGGGCGTTTTACACGCCGGATTACCGTCATCCATGGATACTCCGGTCCGTAGCCGCATTGGCGCTGTCGGGCCTTGAAGGTGAAACCCAGGAAACCTTTCTGGCCATCCTGCCAATGCTCAACACCGACCTTATCCAATACGCTCGTGATCGATTTGAGAACATCGATCTTCGTCGTGGCTTCGCAAAAGTCGCTCAAGCCATGATTATTGAATCGAGCGACGCCGCGCGACACCCGACTCTAATTGTCGAATGCAATCGCACATTTGGGATCCGTCGTGCCACGTTGTTGCAGGTGCTGAGCTCTGAGGAATTGAATTTACTTGAGGAAGCGGGTTACCTGAAAGGCGCAATTCATGAGGTTACGGAAGAGCAAATCAGTTACGTACGACAGCCAGCACTTCTCGCCAGCGAGATTGCCAGGGTCATCAAATCCGAAATCCGTAGTCGATCAGAAGAGAATCCTGAGGATGCGGCCACTTGGCTGACTGACGCAGCATCTCGCTTGCCACTTGGGGATGTGATTGCAGCACATGCACTGCTCGAGGCATCAACGGAAGATGAGGGGTTGCCGGTCGGCGTTATGCTTAAACTCCTCACTACAAAACCCCAAAGCAAATCACCGAAGCCAGGCACGACGTACGCTGGCTTACATCCAGGCATTGGCCATATAAAATTTCGTGTCGTTGACGAAACGGTTATTGATCTTTTTATAAAGGGAGTGCCAAAAAGACTTGAACTTGGCGAACCTTTAGGGCGGTTATTCGAGGATGTAACCCCTTGGCAAATTCTTTCTCATGTGTGTGGTGCGCGAACCGAAGTCATGGATGACAGTGGCAACCTGGTCAGGTTAGAACAACCGTTTCTTTTAGAGATCGCCTCAGCGAGTTTCCCGTTGCTCTCATCCCACCCAATGATCACCGGGCAGCTGCCGCATCACGATCTACCTAATGGTGGCTCTGTTGTCTGCCATGACGTTGGTATTGTTGAACCAATCACGCAATCGCTTTTATCGTACCTTAGGGAGGACCTAAACGACTCCAAGGCTTTGGTTGAGTGGGCGTTGACCAGAAAGTCCACCGCCTTACTTGCCCGACTCCACATAGCGCTACTTGAGATTGCTCGAATGACAGACCCTAACTTCGCTGCGTGGGCTCAGGCGACCCTGACTAACCAGATTGTTCCAGAGCTTAAAGAATTGCTGCAATGCAGCGAACAGCACCTGCTTGACATGGGATAGCAGGAGCAAGCAAGGCATCTTTCTAATTCATGGGCAAAAAAAAGCCCGGACAAATGCCGGGCCTTTACTTTTTCCATTTCTCGGTTAAGTGCAGCGACAGCAGTTCTGCACTTCATGAGCAACAGGTACCTATAAGTGGAGGAATGGCATTAAGCCAACGAGAAACCCCATTATGCCAAGGACGCCACCCATCACGCCGAGCCGAGTTGAGAGCCGAATACCAAGATCAGGATGGCTCCAAAACCACTGGTAGACCTCAAAGGTCGACGCCCGTCTGATTTCCAGGTCGACGTCAGTTTTGAATCTGATACCGAGCACATCGACAGCATCGTAATCCAAGGCAACAGCACGCTTGGTAATCGAGATGCCCCCTGGTGTACCCATTGCATACCGAAGAACCCGTGACCCATTTTGTGGATTACAGATGACCACCGCTTCCCGCCGGAAAAACCTTTCACGGTCCAACCGCTTGGAATCGATGTTGCTGTTGTGCAGGCGGACGATGGAGTGTTGCAGACCACAGTCCTCGGGCAGAAGCTGAACGACCGTTTCTATTTTCATCGTCACACCAGCCTTCCGGTGAGACCGGAAATTGCGTGGTGCCCAAGGATGACCGTAGGCGTATAGCGGTAGTGAAACCAAACGACCTCTCCGGTGGCGGCTTCGAAAATCCAGCCTCCTGCCGACTCACGGTGAGCGCGTGCAGCCTCAATGGTTTCAAAGCCGGAAAAAGTTGGTTCTTGCGACATAGTGTGTACCTCCAAATTAGCTTTGCAGGCACACCCACCCTACCGGGAGAGTATGCCCGGTAGGCGAAGAACCCGGGCAGAATTGCCGGGAGATTGAGACGAGAATCAGGTCCTAAATAGACCAAGAATTCCCAACGATACGAAGTGCTGGCAGACGGGCCAGCTTCCCATTTGGGCGCAGTTCATTCTGCAGGCCAAAATCAGAATCTAAGGTAGCTTTGGGGCCGGTCAAAAACAAGCGCTCCAAGCGAGAAGGCTTACTCAGTCAGGCCCCCATAGCCTTACTCGTCGTCGTCGAAGTTATAGCTACCCGGTGCCAGGTTTTCGAATCGCGTGTACTTACCGATAAAGGCCAGGCGGATAAAGCCGATCGGCCCGTTCCGCTGCTTGCCGATGATGATCTCGGCAATACCCTTGTGTTCGGTTTCCGGGTGATACACCTCGTCGCGGTACACGAACATGATCACGTCGGCGTCCTGCTCGATCGCTCCGGATTCCCGCAAGTCGGAGTTTACCGGGCGCTTGTTCGGCCGTTGTTCCAGGGAACGGTTGAGCTGGGACAACGCCACCACCGGGCAGTTGAATTCCTTGGCCAGGGCTTTCAGGGATCGGGAGATCTCGGAAATCTCGTTGGTCCGGTTGTCACCGCTGGAACCCGGAATCTGCATCAACTGCAGGTAGTCGATCATGATCAGGCCGACTTCGCCGTGCTCACGCACCAGTCGCCGGGTCCGGGCACGCATTTCCGACGGGCTGATGCCGGCGGTATCGTCGATGAACAGCTTGCGGTCGTTGAGCAGGTTGACCGCCGAGGTCAGTCGCGGCCAGTCGTCGTCTTCAAGCTGACCGGAACGGACCTTGGTCTGATCGATACGGCCGAGGGACGACAACATACGCATGATCAGCGATTCGCCTGGCATCTCCAGCGAGTAAACCAGAACAGCCTTCTCGCTGCGCAACACGGCGTTTTCCACCAGGTTCATCGCAAAGGTGGTTTTACCCATGGACGGACGGCCGGCGACGATGATCAAGTCGGACGGCTGTAAGCCGCTGGTCTTCTCGTCGAGGTCGGTATAGCCCGTGGACAGGCCGGTAATGGCGTTGTCGGTGTTGAACAGTGTGTCGATACGGTCGATGGCTTTGGTCAGCAGATCATTCACACCCACCGGGCCACCGGTTTTTGGCCGGGCCTCGGCGATCTGGAAGATCTGGCGCTCAGCCTCGTCAAGAATCTCGGCGGCTGTACGGCCTTCCGGATTGAACGCGCTGTCGGCGATTTCGGTGCTGATACCGATCAACTGGCGCAATGTCGCCCGCTCGCGAACGATTTGCGCATAAGCCTTGATGTTGGCGACCGATGGCGTGTTTTTCGCCAGTTCGCCGAGGTAGCCGAGGCCACCAACCTGTGACGTCTGACCTTCCTTGTCCAGTTGCTCAGACAGGGTCACGACGTCGATCGGCGAGTTCTGATCGGCCAGCTTGGCGATCGCACGGAAAATCAGGCGATGATCATGACGGTAGAAATCGCCGTCGGATACTTGATCGAGCACGCGTTCCCAAGCGTTGTTGTCCAGCATCAGACCACCGAGAACAGCCTGTTCAGCCTCGATGGAGTGCGGTGGGACCTTGAGAGCGGCAGTTTGTAGATCGTATTGCTCAGGAGCGGATATTTCGTTCATGGGCTCGTTTTATCTTCATCTGGTGAAATGAAAACCCGTTGCCGCCGGCCCCGGTCGAATTTGCACTGGGGTTGGCTGCTATTGACTGCACGCAATTGACCCCAGAGAGGGCCTACGCGTCAATCAGTGAATTAGATGCGGGACATCACCCGGCCCACTTCGCAGCCGGCAACGAGCGCCACGGGACGCCTGTCCCTTGGGCACGCAGAGCCAAAATTGTTTCACACTTCAAAATTCTGCAAGCGCCTCGCTGATCAGGTACTCCCATTTCCACTGGTGTGGTACCCCATACCTCGTGTTGTCGGGCATGCACGCCGGCGTGTAAGATCGTGTCTCCTTACAGCCACCGGCTGTCCCTTCGGGGCAGGTCAAGCTGGACCTGGGTTCGCCGAACAGAGCACATCAATCCACCCACCGGGGTTCCAAGCCCCTGTCGGGACCTGGAACCTCAAAACGCATGAGGTCTCCATGGAAATTTTCCTTTGGTTTATCGCGATGATCTGGGGCTCTTACCAGTACGAGCCGACATTCCTGCTGCTGCTCGCTTTTATCTGCCTGGCCATCACCTTTGTTCTGTCACGTCTCTTGTGGCGCTGTACAAAACGGTCTAAAGCCAATCTCTGAGATCCCGGACTAAAACCAGGTACTCGTAGAGTCATTGAATCCTTCGCAGTGATCCCTTAGGGCAAAACACTTCGATGTGTTGTTTGTCATCGCGTAAAGCTCAGCTGCCTGCGCTTCGTGAAAAAAACTTAACCGCCAGTGGGGCTATGTCCCTGCGGGGCGTCGCCTCACTCCCCTGTAGGAGCGAGAAAATGCAAGATCCCATTATTGTCTGCGGCCAAACCATTGGCGTGGATTCGTATCTCGGCACATCTGAACAAGCAGAAATTGTGACTCACGCTTTGATTTGTTTCGGTCACGTGCTGAAGGACGGATCAGCCCAGGTCAAGCGGGTCAGTTTCGATGGCTTCGCTGATCGGATCGAACAGTGCTACTCCCTCACCCCGCGTACGACAGCAGTGGTAAGGACTTTGCGCTCGGTTCAGCAGCTGCAAAACTAGATTGTTCCTAAAAAAAAACCGGCGCATATGCCGGTTTTTTATTGCACAAAATTCAGGTCTGGCCGTTGGCTACCCCTTCTGCTCCAAAAGGAGCTCAATGTCACCATTTGCCGCGAGGCCCAGGGCGCGTCGAATCAACAAGTGCTTGCGGTCGGTAAAGTGGTTTACGAAGCCAAGCTTCAGCATGCTGCAAGCGGTCGCAAGGCCGACGACGAACCCACCAACCAGGAGTGACGTGTAGACGCCAACAACCAACAGACCCGCTGCGTTTTCCGACAGTAACTCGTTAAACCGCCCAGGCGAATCGATCGCGAATAACGTCGCGCCCGCGACCAGGAGCAAGGGGGCAAATTGTACGGTAGTTGCCAGGCCGCGCAGAATGCAGCCGGCGACGTTAAGGCACTGACTCAAATACAGGCGCTTGTCACGCTTGGCTTCCTGCTCAAAGGCCTCAACCTGTTGAACTTCCAATTCGCCAACCGAAACCCCATTCATGCTTACCACCCATTTATCCGGTGTCTTCTCCACAACTCATTCCTCATTCCGAGCTTCCGGTCGGGGCGGGACGCATAGCGCCACTTCGAAATGCCAGGTCGTGCGAAGCCATATGCCCCGTCCAACTGGCAACGTCATTTGCTGGTCAATGGCCAGATTCAAGAGGCTCACTCCCGTGGATACCCCGGAGCTCGCCCCTCTCCAATCAGATAGAAATGGTCTCACCTGATTAAAATGCGCAGTGTTCAATCCGCCCCAGATTGCAGGGACGAACTTGCACTGTGGCGAGCAGAGTTAGGGTTTGCTTTGGGATAACGATTCGAAGTCGTGGAAATGAGGAACGCCCAACCCAGATCTTGAAGGTTGAAACCGACCTCGCGAGCCTTCAAGTAGAGGAAGCGCAGTGTTAAGCGGCTACTTCTTGCGGGGTTTGCGCCGTGATTGCTTGTAGTTGTCAACGGTAGCGACTTGAGGCACATGGACGCGCCCAACCCGCGGCGATACCGGCGGGGTCTTGCGCCCCATCTCCAGCTCACTGAACTCGTGAGTCCCGGTCTTCAGATTTTCGAATCGGCTGTACTTTCCAACAAAGGCCAGCCTACAGAACCCGGTAGCGCCTTCTCGTTGTTTGCCAATGATGATTTCGGCAGTGCCCTTGTACTTCGAGTCGGGGTAATACGCCTCGTCGCGGTACACGAACATGATCACATCCGCGTCCTGTTCGATGGCGCCGGACTCGCGTAAGTCCGAATTGAGGGGGCGCTTATCCGGTCGCGACTCGAGGCTGCGGTTAAGTTGTGACAGCGCAACCACCGGGCAGCCGAACTCTTTGGCCAACGCCTTCAGGGAACGTGAGATCTCAGAGATTTCATTGGTCCGGTTTTTCCCGCTTGAACCAGGGATCCTCATCAACTGCAGATAATCCACCATGATCAAGCCGATCTCACCGTGCGCTCTGAAGATTCGCCGTGTCTCGGCCCGCATCTCCGACGGGCTCACACCGGAGGAGTCGTCGATGAAAAATCGGTTAGGCTGGTTGAGCAGATCGGCGGCCTTAACCAGCTTCGGCCAATCCGTATCCTGCAGTTGACCATTGTTAACCTTGGTCAGATCTATCCCGCCTATCGAGGCAATCATCCGGTTGATCAAGGAGATCCCGGGCATCTCAAGGGAGTAGACAATAACCACCTTGTCGGTCTTAAGCACCGCATTCTCAACGATGTTCATCGCAAAGGTGGTTTTACCCATGGAGGGGCGGCCCGCGACGATGACCAGGTCAGCGGGTTGCAGAGAATCGACAATTTTGTCCAGATCATCGAACCCCGTGCGCAACCCAGCTACTTGGCCCTTTGCGCGCGCCTCAATCTTTTCACGGCCTTTGACCAGGAGTTCGTTGACACCAACGGGGCCGCCCTCTTTGGGCTGCTTTCCGGCGACCAGAAGAATCTTCCGCTCGGCCTCTTCAACGAGGTCTGACGCCGACCTACCCTCCGGATATAGAGCGTGGGCTTGGATGTCCTCGCATGTGGCGATTATTTCCCGCAGCTTTGCTCGCTCTCTGATGACGCTCGCATAGGTTTTTGCATTCGCGCTGGACCAAGTGCTCTTGGCCAGCTCCGTGATGTAGTCGAGGTCAGGTGAGCTCTCAAGCAACCCTTCCAGCACCAACTGGTCTCGAACCGTCACCACGTCGAATGGATGCCCACGTTCTGCCAGCAAACTGATGACGCGAAAAATATGACGGTGATCGCTGAAGTAGAAATCACCTTCCGACACCACGTCCGAAAGTTGTTCCCATACCAAGTTCTCAAGCAGCAGTCCGCCCAGAACGGCTTGTTCCGCTTCCAGAGAATATGGGGCCTGCCGAAGCGCTTCGCTCAGCGAGTCATCCGGCAACGTGGTGGGAGGATTGTTCAAGGGCACCTGCAACGGTCTGGAGGCAGGGTACCCGGCCTCAGTTCTTAACTTCCGATTAACACCGAAAGCTGCTCGCGATTTTGCCACAGTTGAGAGATCTGCAAGCATTTGACGATCCTCGTCCGCTGATCCGTCGACATCCGGACACTGAGCATCGCAAAGCATCGAGCATCATTTTCGTGGATTGGGTCAGCGTTTAGGGGCCAATTAGGGCCCTATCAGACGCTCCCTGGGGCATCCTCACCCCAATTTTCAGACCCCGACTGTTGGTGCTGATGGAAAATTGACCCACCCTGCCGATTGAAATTTGACCCAGGGCGGATTGCTGATTTCTATATCAGCAACTGTGGATAAGTCTATCAGCGCAGCTGCTTTAAAATCCCTTCCTTTC
>NZ_JAENSQ010000043.1:0-32530 GCF_016613125.1 Pseudomonas sp. MF6776 | reverse complement strand
GCAAGCGCTTCGACTTCAAATGCCCCATCGAGGTGATGGGAGAGGTCATGCAAAACTCCATGGCAATGCGGCATGATGCTCCGGCTTCAATTCAATAACCGTGTTGCACTCAGCTCCTGCAACCGCCGTCCTTAAACTCAACCACGACTGAATAGCTCATGTGATTTGCTCCATGCCTGCGCAATATCGAGATTTGAATTGCGTCAATCGGACAGTAAGTCAGACGGCAAATAACAGCTACTGTCAGAGTTGACAGGTGTATGTATTTACAGTTGTGGTTTTCGGCGCGTGGAAAGTTACATCGACTGTTCGGATATGCACCCTGCCAAGTCTGACAGTAGATGAGATTCTCCCCTGGTTTTAGTGCCCAGAAACGAATGCCCGCTGATCCAGCATAGAAATACATGCTGTATCGGCGGGCGAGGCACTCCGACAGTCAGTTATGCGTGGTGACCTGTCCCAGATCATCCCCGGACGTTGTCTGCATATCGTTCTTGCGCAGGTTGGCGACATCGGCAGCCTTCACCGGCGCGCCCTTGTTACCCCAACTACCACGAATGAAGCTCACCACGTCCGCGACTTCCTGATCCGATAACCGCCAGGCAAAACCAGGCATGGTGAAAGTCGATGGCGCAGTGTGCGTCGCGGGCAATGTACCGCCCTTGAGCACAATGTGAATCAGCGAGGTCGGGTCGTCTGATTGCAACACCGGGTTGCCTGCCAGCGCCGGGAACACACGGGTGTAACCGTGACCGTCGGTGCGATGGCATGCCGCGCAGTTGTCGATGTACACCGAGGCGCCGCGCTGGCTGTCATCACCGTTCCACAGGGCCTCGGCGGCTGCCGCGTCGTATTGGTGTGGCTGATCGTTCGGATCATTGGCCGGCAATGACTTGAGATAGCGCGCAATCGCCGTCAGGTCGGCGTCGGTCATGTACTGCATGCTGTGGGTGACCACATCGCTCATGCCGCCGAACACGGCGCTGCGATCACTGCGGCCGGTCTTGAGGAATTGCACCAGTTGCTCCTCGCTCCAGCTGCCGAGCCCATCCTTGTGATCGCCACGCAGACTCTTGGCGATCCAGCCTTCCAGCGGCGCGCTGCCGGCCAGAAAGTGGTTGCCATCGGCCGCACTCAGGGATTTTTCCTGCATGGTCAGGGCACGCGGCGTATGGCAGGCGCCGCAATGTCCGAGCCCTTCTACCAGATACGCCCCACGATCGATCACCGGGTCGTCTGACGTCGACTTGTAGTCCTCGACCTTCGGCGCAAACATCCAGCGCCAGCCCATCAGCGGCCAGCGCATGCTCAACGGCCATGGAATGTCGCTGGCCTTGTTCTCTTGCGCGACGGGTTCAACGCCGTGCATGAAGTACGCGTACAACGCTTTCATGTCGGTTTCGCTGACACGGGCGTAGGACGGATACGGCATCGCCGGGTACAACGTACTACCGTTTTTGGCGACGCCATGACGCACTGCCTGATCAAAGTCCTCGAAGCTGTAATCACCCACGCCGGTTTTAT
This sequence comes from Pseudomonas sp. MF6776, assembly GCF_016613125.1. NCBI lineage: Bacteria > Pseudomonadati > Pseudomonadota > Gammaproteobacteria > Pseudomonadales > Pseudomonadaceae > Pseudomonas > Pseudomonas sp. MF6776. The sequence goes on along the minus strand of NZ_JAENSQ010000043.1, from coordinate 31,006 downwards.
CCGGGGTGATATTGGTCGAGTAGATCGTGCCGATCGGGGTTTCCATTGGCAGGCCCCCGGCGAACGGCTTGCCGTTTTTCGCGGTGTGGCACGCCACGCAGTCACCGGCGCGGGACAGGTATTCACCCTGCTTGATCAAGGATTGATCGACTTCGGCCGCTTGCAAAGCAGCACTGCCGAGCAGCGCGAGGGACGCGATAACAAACTTCTTCATGGTCATCGCTCCTTAAGCCTGAACCAGCGGGCCGGGGTTTTTCAGGTATTGCTCGCGGATCGCCTTCGCCGACCAATAGGTCAACGCCGCGACCAGACCGGTCGGGTTGTAGCCCAGGCCTTGCGGGAATGCCGAGGCGCCCGGAACGAAGACGTTGTGCACGTCCCAGCTCTGCAGGTAACGGTTCAACGCGCTCTTCTTCGGATCGGTGCCCATGATCGCGCCACCGTTGAGGTGGGTGGTCTGGTAGGACGCCGTATTGAAGTGGTCGCCGACTTTCTTGCCGATCACCGCAATGGCTTTCGGGCCCATCGCTTCGGCGACCTTGCCCATTTTCTCGACCATGAAGCGGTTCATCTTGATGTCGTTTTCCTGCCAGTCGAAGGTCATGCGCAGCAGCGGCAAGCCGTAGGCATCGCGGTACACCGGATCGAGATCAAGGTAGTTACCTCTGTAGGACTGATGCGCGCCGTGGGCGTCCATCGACACCTGGTGGGTGTAGTAATCGGCGGTCGCGCGTTTCCATGCGCTGCCCCAGGCCGGCGTGCCCGGCGGGTTCGAGGTGCCGGCAATCGGTCGGCTGCCGGCCTGGTTGACCCACATCGGCGAGCCGCCGACGAAGCCGTGCGGGCCGTGGTCGAAGTTGTCGGCGTTGAAATCATCCAGCGCCACACCGTTACCGCCGGCCCCGATGAAGTTGTTGGTGTGGGTGTCCTTGTCGAAGAACGCCTTGATCGTTGCCATGTTCTGGTAAGCGAAGTTGCGCCCGACCACGCCTTCGCCGCTGATCGGATCGTAAGGCTTGCCGATCCCGGAGAGCAGCATCAGTCGCACGTTGTGCAACTGGAACGCGCCGAGGATCACCAGATCCGCCGGTTGCTCGATCTCCCGACCTTGCGCATCGATGTAGGTGACGCCGGTGGCTTTGGTTTTGCTGCTGTCGAGATTGACCCGCAGCACATGGGAATTGGCCCGCAGCTCGAAATTCGGCAACGGTTTGAGCGCCGGCAGAATGTTCACGTTCGGCGAAGCTTTGGAATACATGTAGCAAACGTAACCGCTGCAAAATCCGCAGAAGTTGCACGGGCCCATCTGCGCGCCGTAGGGATTGGTGTACGGCCCTGAAGTATTTGCCGAAGGCAGGTTGTAGGGTTTGTAGCCAACCTCTGTGGCTGCTTTGCCGAACAGCTGTGCGGAAACCGTGTTCTTCTGCGCTTCCAGCGGGAAAGGGTTCGAGCGGTCCGGCGCGTAAGGGTTACCCCCCTTGCCCTGACCCACCAATTGACCTTTGACGGTCCAGGCCTGGCCCGAAGTGCCGAAGACTTTTTCGGCGTAATCGAAGAACGGCTCCAGCTCTTCATAGCTGACGCCGAAGTCCTGAATGGTCATGTCCTTGGGAATGAAGCTTTTGCCGTAGCGTTCTTCGTAGTGGCTGCGCATGCGCAACTCGATCGGGTCGACGCGAAAGTGCACGCCCGACCAGTGCAGCCCGGCGCCGCCGACGCCATTGCCCGGCAGGAACGCACCCAACTGGCGGTTCGGCAGGGCGATGTCGTTGACGCTGTGGCGAATGGTGACGGTCTCTTTGGAGATGTCCTGAAAGAGTTTTTTGCGCACGCTGTAGGTGAGTTCGTCGATCACCTGCGGATAGTTGCCGTCGGGGTAGGTGTCCTGCATTGGCCCGCGCTCTAGCGCCAGCACGTTGAGGCCCGCCTCGGTCAGTTCCTTGGCCATGATGGCGCCGGTCCAGCCAAAACCGACGATCACTGCGTCGACCTTCTTCATTACGGTTGCCATGCTCACGCCCTCTCGCCGCGAATCGAAACTGCCGGGAAGGGGTATTGCTCGTTGCGTTCCACCCAATCCATGAAATCGGCGCGGGCGCCGGGGAAGCCGATCATGGTCCAGCCGACCATGCCTTTATTGCCGCCATGGATCGGGTCGCAGAAGAATCCTTCTTTGGTGTTTTGCAGCAGCAGGTTGAAGAAAATCTTCGCCGGGACGCTATCGAACTGCGGTTTGCCGGCTTCGAGTTGCTTGAGCAAATCGTCTCGGGTAGCGCTGTCTTGCTCAGCAAATGTTTTACCGTTGAGGGCTTTTGTCCACTGATCCGTGGCGGCGATGCCGAGACGATAGATCTCTTTAGGGACCAATTTGCTTTGCCAACCCATCTCCGGCGCCGCTTCAGCGTTGAACGGACCCTGCATGTACCAGAGGGCTCCGGCAGCGTAGGGCGTGTTCATCTGACGATCGATATATTCCGGCACGCCCGCTTCAATCGCACCTGGGCCTTGAGCGTCAGCGGGAATCAACTGCGCCACGGCGGCATTGATGAAGGCCCATTCCTCTGCGGTGAAATAGCTCGGCTGATAAACGCCCGCGTCAGCGCGAGCCGGTGGCGCCGCGGGTGTGGCCGGAGCGGCTTCAGGCGAGGCATGCAGGACACTGCTGCCCAAACCGGTGCCGGCGAGGGTGACCACTGGAATCAGGGTCAGGGATTTGCGTAAAAAATCACGCCGCGGGTTGTCTCGATTTTCATCAGACATTGGGTTGCACCTCATCAGGCATCAAGATTGGTCAACCGTTTCTGCGAACGGCTTGAGGATTTGCTGTCGCGACGTGGCCGGTTTGACCCGTAAAAGGGGGACGTGTCTGCAACAAGATGTGACAAATGGTAGCAGGCTAAGCATCTGGATGAATCGATAAAGCGCAAAAAAGACTGGAATTGCGCGGTGAGGGTTGAGCAAAGAATGCCGATTCACGCTTCTTTGACACCCGGCTCACGGGGCTTTGACCGCCAAACGGCGACGCTGAGGCTCCTGTCACTGAAAATCCCGATACGGTTAATCCAGCATGTCCCGAGTGCATCTTTTTCCTGCTGTGTGCTTGTCACTTGTAATGCTCTTGCAGTTGTTTCCGGCACAGGCTGCCGAGCCTGCGGCCCTTCGTCCTGCGCAATGGGCGCAGCCGATTGAAGTGCAATACAACCTGTTCCAGATGTCGCCAACGCTGTACCGCAGCGCGTTGCCCGACGATGGTGCCGTGCCGTTATTGAAGAATCTGAAAGTGGCCACGGTCATCAACTTCCTGCCCGAAGCCGATAGCAACTGGCTGTCCACGCCCGGCATTCATCAAGTGCAATTAACGTATCGCACCAACCACGTCGACGACAGTGATGTGCTCAAGACCCTGCGTGCGATTCAGGAAGCCGAGGCCAGTGGCCCGGTGTTGATGCACTGCAAGCACGGTTCCGACCGCACCGGGCTGATGGCCGCGATGTACCGCGTAGTGGTGCAAGGCTGGAGCAAAGAGGACGCTCTGAACGAAATGACCCAAGGTGGTTTTGGTGAAAGCGGCCACTTCCGCGACAGCGTGCGCTATGTGATGCAGGCTGATGTCGACAAGCTGCGTACCGCGCTGGCCAATGGTGATTGCAGCACCAGCGCGTTTGCGACCTGTTCGCTGAAGAGCTGGTTTCAGACGGTTAATCTGAAGTGATCAATCGGTGGTGGCTGCAAAGAGTTGCGTGTCGACCGGTTGGCCGAGAAAGGCTTCCAGCGCGGTCAGCAACGAGCCGGAGTCGCCAGGGGCAAAGAACGCCTCGCGAAAAGCGCGGCCCGCTTGCGGGTTGAAAACCCCGTCCCGCTGGAACCGCTTGAACGCTTCGGTCGCCAGCACCCCTGACCACTTGTAGGCATAGACCGACGCTTCGTAACCGGTCACCAGGTAATCAAAGCCAAAGGCGAAACGGTGATAACCCGACAGTCGCAGGTGCGGCATCTCGCGTTGCACATCCTCGAAGACCTGTTCGATGCTGCGGCCATCACCATGGCTGCGATGCAACTCCAGATCAAACAATGCCGTCAGCAGCAGTAGGGTGGTTGATCGACTGGTCTGGGCGCCAAGCGCAGCCAGTGCGGTGTTGACTCGCGCCTCTGTCAGACGTTCGCCGCTCTGGTAATGCGCCCCCAGCCACAGCAGAAAGTCTGGTGACTGACACCAATGCTCGAACAGTTGCCCGGCGAATTCCGCCGTGTCGCGTCCCAGTTGAGAGATCCCCGCCAGGTTGCGATGGGGCGAGCGCGTCAGCACATGCTGCAAACAATGGCCGAACTCGTGAAACAGCACCCGCAGGTTTTCGTGGGAGAGCAGGCACGGGTGCGCTTCGGTGGCAGGCGGGAAATTGCAATTAAGGCAAGCGATCGGCAGCGCTGGTCGCCCCTCGGCATTGATACTGCGAATGCGTAACACGGAGGTGAACGCAAAATCAGTGGCGTCTTCGCGGTGGAAAGGGTCAACGTAGATGTGCCCGATCACTTGCCCGTGCTCGCTGACATCCAACAGTCGGACGCTGTCATGCCAGTGGCTGAGTGCTGTCTGCTCGACGATGGTGATGCCAAACAGGTGCTCGCAGAACCGGCAGAGTTTACGCAACGTGTCATCAAGCGAAAAATACTGGCGCAAGCCTTTTAGCGCCCCGTTCAATTGTTGCAGGCGTAATTGCTCGGCGAGAAATTCCTCATCCCACGGTTGGATATCTGCATACCCCAAGGTGAGCGCAAAGGCTTTCAACCCCTGCGTATCACTCAGCAGATGCGGCGTATTCAGTACTATTTGCTGGCGTATAAACGCACTGACTTGCGCCGGGGAGGTGGCCATACGGTTTGCCAGGCGCAACTCGACGAAATTCTCGAAGCCCAATAATTGGGCTTTTTCGTGGCGCAACGCGACCAGTACCGAGAGGACCGGATCGTTGTCGAGTTTTTCTGCCTGCGGGCCTCGATCAGACGCGCGGTTGATCCAGGCCGTGAAGTACTCTTCACGCAGCGCGCGGTTTTGCGCATGAGTCATGATTTGTCGATAGGTGTTCTGATCCAGCGTGAGCAACCAGCCGCTGTGTCCAGCCGATTTCGCCTTGAGGGCCAGACGTGCCTGTACCTCGGCAGACAGGCCTTGAAGTAGCGTGATGTCGTTGATGCGCTTGCTCCACGCGGCGTTGGCCAGTTCCAGATTGCTTTGAAACAATTGCTCCAGATTCCGGATATCCCGGTTCAGGCGGGCAAGTTTTTGCTGTTGCGCTGGCTGCAGTTCGATACCGGACAAGCGGAAACTGCGCAGAATCTTCGCCAGCGAGGCTTTGCGTTGATCATCGAAACTGGCGGCAACCGCACTTTGCGCCAGGCGTTGATAGGTACGGTACAACTCGAGATTGGCGGTCTTGTCGTCTATGTATTGGCCTGCAGCGTGGCTGCACAACGCGCTTTCCCTGAGCCAGTCGGCGTCGTCGGATTTGACCTTCGATAGCGTGTCGATAATGCCCACTGCTTCCGTCAGGCGCGCATCGGCCGAATCGATGGCCACCACCAGATCATCCCAGTTTGGATGCTCGGTCTGGCTGGCGATCACTTGGGCAATGATCTGCTGGTTTTCGGCAACGATCACGTTGATGGCGGGCAGCAGATGCTCGGCGCGAATGTCCGACCACGGGGGCAATGACCAGTGTTGTAAAAGCGGATTGGTGTCAGGCATGACGTCTTCCTTGAGGGTTGGCTGAAAGGGCCAGCCTAGGCAGGAAGCGCAGGGGAAGGGCGGTAGATAGTTACCACCTTCCACCGCTGATCGGTGGAAGGTGGTACTGACTCAATGTTGCTCGTCAGGCTTTTTCGCAAGTTTCGGATTAGGGAAAAACTGCACTGCCTGGACTTTCTTGTCCGCTGGCGGTTTCAGCGCGCTGGTGTTGACCCGCGTGCCCAGCTCTTTTGGAACCGACAGCCCTTGCTCGTTCAGCGTGTCGGAGTAACCGCAGGCCACGCATTCGCGGTGGGGCACGGTGTCCTCGTTCCACATCATCAGTCTGTCCGGCTCGCTGCACGCCGGGCAGACAGCCCCGGCGATAAAGCGTTTTTTGGTGATCACTGGCCCCTCACTCATGCTGCCGCGCCCTCGGTCAGGCCGCTGTGACGCAACAGTGCGTCAATCGATGGCTCACGGCCACGGAAGTCGACGAACAGCACCATCGGCGCTTGCGAGCCGCCGCGCGCCAGAATCGCTTCACGGAAGGCGCGACCGGTTTCAGCGTTGAGCACACCGTCTTCTTCGAATTTTGAAAACGCATCGGCCGACAGCACTTCCGCCCACTTGTAGCTGTAGTAACCCGCCGCGTAACCGCCGGCGAAGATGTGCGCAAAGCTGTTGGGGAAGCGGTTGTAGGCCGGAGGACGCATCACCGACACCTCGTCACGCACGCCTTCGAGCACTTGCAGCGGGCTGCGGCCATCACCGTGAGTGGCATGCAGTTCGAAGTCGAACAGCGAGAATTCCAGCTGACGCACCATCATCAGGCCGGACTGGAAGTTCTTCGCCGCGAGCATTTTTTCCAGCAGGTCCTGAGGCAGCGCTTCGCCGGTTTCGTAGTGACCGGAAATCAGCGCGAGGCCTTCCGGCTCCCAGCACCAGTTTTCCATGAACTGGCTCGGCAGCTCGACCGCATCCCACGCCACGCCGTTGATGCCCGACACGCCGGCATGCTCGACGCGGGTCAGCAGGTGATGCAGGCCGTGGCCGAATTCGTGGAACAGCGTGGTCACTTCATCGTGGGTCAGCAGTGCAGGCTTGCCGCTGTCGGCCGGGGTGAAGTTGCACACCAGATTGGCGACCGGGCTTTGCAGCACGCCGTCGACAGTACGGCGACGGTCGCGGGCGCCGTCCATCCACGCACCGCCACGCTTGTTGGCGCGGGCATACAGATCGAAGAAGAAGCGGCCGACGTGCTGGCCGTTTTCCTTGATTTCGAACAGGCGAACATCCGGGTGCCAGGTGTCGAAGCCTTTCTGCTCGGCGATCTCGATGCCGTACAGACGCTGGACGATGGCGAACAGACCACCGAGAACCTTGTCGATCGGGAAGTAGGCGCGCAGGGTTTCCTGGGCGACGCTGTAGCGTTGTTCGCGAAGTTTTTCGCCGTAGAAACCCACATCCCAGCTTTGCAGATCAGCGCAACCCTGCTCGGCGGCGTAGGCGCGCAGTTGTTGCAGATCCTGGGCGGCGAACGGCTTGCTGCGTTTGGCCAGATCGCGCAGGAAGCTCAGCACCTGATCGCTGGACTCGGCCATTTTGGTAGCAAGGCTCAACTCGGAGAAACTGGCGAAGCCCAAGAGCTTTGCCAGCTCCTGACGCAGGTCGAGAATTTCTTCCATCACCGGACCGTTGTCGTTCTGACCGGCGTTCGGGCCTTGATCCGAGGCGCGGGTGCAGTAGGCGGCGTAGACTTCTTCGCGCAGCGCACGGTCCTGGGCGTAAGTCATCACCGCGTAGTAGCTTGGGAATTCCAGGGTGATCAACCAGCCATCGAGGTCCTTGGCCTGGGCCGCGGCAGCCATTTGCGCCTTGGCCGAATCGGTCAGTCCGGCGAGGACGGCTTCGTCGGTAATATGCTTGGTCCACGCTTGAGTGGCATCGAGCAGCTGGTTGGAGAAACGGCTGCCCAGCTCGGACAGCTTGCTTTGCACTTCGGCGTAGCGCTTCTGTTCGGCCTCCGGCAGGTCGATGCCCGATAGACGGAAGTCACGCAGGGCATGTTCCAGGATAGTTTTTTGCGCGACGTCGAAACCGGCGGCTTCCGGGCTGTTGGCCAGCGCTTCGAAAGCCTGGAACAGTTCGCGGTTCTGGCCCATCTCGGTGGAGTAGGCGCTCAATGCTGGCAGGCACGACTCGTAGGCTTCACGCAGTTCGGCGCTGTTGCACACGGCGTTGAGGTGGCTGACCGGGCTCCAGGCTGCGCCGAGGCGATCATTGAGTTCGTCCATCGCCAATACCAGGCCGGCCCAGGTAGGGTTCTGGCCTTGGCTCTTGAGGATTTCGGCGATGGCGACGCGGTTGTCGGCCAGGATGGTTTCGATGGCTGGCAGGACGTGTTCGGCACGGATCGTGGAGAACGGCGGCAGGTCGTAGGACTGCAGAAGAGGGTTGTTCACGCTCACGGTTGGCACCTTGGCTGGAAGAAACATGTGCCCATCTTAATTACAATCGACACTCACCGCAGCTATCGGCGACAGAGAGAGAACTAATCGTGTCCCTTCGCAAATACCAGAACCATACCCCGCAGTTGAGCAAAGGCGCCTTTGTCGACGGCTCCGCGGTGGTGATCGGCGACGTCGAAATCGGCGAAGACAGCTCCGTCTGGCCGCTGACAGTCATCCGCGGCGACATGCACCGCATCCGCATCGGTGCGCGCACCAGCGTGCAGGATGGCTGCGTGTTGCACATTACCCACGCAGGCCCGTTCAACCCCGATGGCTTCCCGTTGTTGATCGGCGATGATGTGACCATCGCCCACAAAGTCATGCTGCATGGCTGCACCGTCGGCAGCCGCGTGTTGATCGGCATGGGCAGCATCGTCATGGACGGCGCGGTGGTCGAAGACGACGTGATCATCGGCGCTGGCAGCCTGGTGCCGCCGGGTAAGCGTCTGCACAGCGGCTTCCTTTACGTGGGAAGCCCGGTGAAACAGGTCCGGGCGCTGACCGACAAGGAAAACGCCTTCTTCACCTACAGCGCGGCGAACTACGTGAAGCTCAAGGACCTGCACCTGGCCGAAGGCTACGACACACTCTGAATCGAATTCGCGACTGCTCAGGAATACTCATGCATTACCAGACCGTACTGTTCGACCTCGATGGCACCCTGACCGATCCGCGTGAGGGCATCACCCGTTCCATCCAGTTCGCGCTGAGCAAACTTGGCATTGATGAGCCAGACCTGACCAAGCTTGAGCACTTCATCGGCCCGCCGCTGTTGCAGGCATTCATGCAGTTTTACGACTTTGATGAAGCGAAGGCGTGGGAGGCGGTGAATTTCTATCGCGAGCGCTTCAAGGTTACCGGTCTGTATGAAAACCGCGTGTTCGAGGGCGTCACGCCGCTGCTGGAAACCTTGAGTGGCCAAGGTCGGCAGCTCTACATCGCAACGTCCAAACCCTGGGTGTTCGCCCGCGAGATTGCCCGGCACTTCGACTTTGCCCGGCACTTCAAGGTGATCTACGGCAGTGAGCTGGATGGCACGCGGACCAACAAGGTTGAGCTGATTGCGCACCTGCTCGCGGAAGAAGGGCTGGACCCGGCGAACACCTTGATGATCGGCGATCGCAAGCACGACCTGATTGGCGCGCGCAGCAATGGTCTGGACGCGGCGGCGGTGGGTTATGGCTTTGGCAGTTTTGAAGAGTTGAATGCCGAGACGCCGGCTTATCACTTTGAAACGCTGGCCGAGTTGCATCAGGCATTTTTGCAGCGCTGATCAATACGTCATCGCTGGCAAGCCAGCTCCCACATGAAAGCGGTGTCTTCAGGGGCACCGCATTCACTGTTGGATCTGGCTCCCACAGGTAAGCGTGTCACCAAGGTCGCCGCAATCACTGTGAGATCTGCTTCCCACAGGTAAGCGGTGTCTTCAGGTTCAGCAAAATCCCTGTGGGAGCTGGCTTGCCAGCGATGAGGCCGGATCAGCCCCTGAAGGGCTGAGAGTCTGCCAACGTTTTCAATGCCAATTTACGCTCCACAACCGGCAACCCGCCCAGCCTCTCGACCTCCGCATAAAACTTCAGCCAATCCCCTCCAACCTGGCTGAACAACGCCGCAAACGCCGGCACCCATTGGTCATATAGCCCGAAGGGCAGCAGCCGCGCATTGTTCAGCGGCGTATTCACCCAGGCGTCATAACGCTTGTCCCCGGCCCACTGGCTGTCACGCATCACCCGGTATTCCCGGCGAAACTGCTCGAACTCGGCCGCTTTGCGCTCGCGCATCTGCTCGACGGGCAGCGGCTGTGCATACAACGTCTCCAGCCGCGAGCGCGTAGCAAGTACCAACGCGATGAACTGATCACGCTGCTTGAGTCGGGAGTTGGTATCCGCCGGCAATCCGCGAAACGCCCGCCATTGCCGAGTACCTTCCTGCTCGACAAACGTGGCAAACGACTCGTTGAACTCGGTGTCGTCCTTCACATAGAACTGCTGATGCGCCAGTTCATGGAAGATCAGCGTGGCCAGGCGTTCGTCGCCCCAGCCCATCATCGAATTGAGGATCGGGTCGTTGAACCAGCCCAGCGTCGAATAGGCCTCGACACCGCCAATTGAAACGTCCATGCCCTGCAAGCGCTGGATCGCAGCTTCACCCCGCGCGGCGCTCTGGCTGTAATAACCGCGATAGGCCACGCACCCGGCAATCGGGAAGCAGTGGTTTTGCGGGGTCAGGGAAAACTCTGTGGTGGCGAACACATTCCACACCACGAAAGGCCGGCCAATGTCGGCGTACAGGCGATAACTCTGGTTGTCCGGCAGATGCAGGTGTTCGCTGGCAAAAGACCGGGCCTGCTGCGACTGGGCCAGGTGCGCGCGTAATTTCGCATCGCGGCTTGGGTCGGCAATCACGTTGGCGACCGGTTCGCGGGCCTGCAGCAATTGCCACTGACCGCTGGCCAGCTGGCTGTAATAGCTGACGCTTGCACAACCGTTGAGCAACAAAAGCATCACACCCGGAAACAAAATCCGAAAAACGCGATCAAGTAACCGATGGCTTGGAAGCGGCCTGATCAAAATAAGAAACCCTCTGGAAAGTCTGCCCGCAAGACTATCCCGCCCATTGGAGCTTCGCTATGCGCATGTTGATGCTGACAGGAGGCCTGCTGACGCTGGCCGGTTGTGCCGGATTCGGAATGCCCGATCCTGACCCTTCGCAAGCCTGGATCGATCTCGATGCCCGGCAGCAGGACACGGCGCTACAGGCGCTGCAAGTCGATAGCAAGGCCGCCGTCGACAAACGTTATTTCGAGGTACAGCCCGGCAGTCATGAACTGAAGGTGCGTTATCAATTCCCGGTCGAGGCGACCAATATCGGCCCGGACGCCGAGCCGCTTTGGCGTGATTGCCAGTTGAGGGTGAAATTCAAGGACTTCAACGCCGGCCAGCGTTATCAGTTGCAGGCCGGCAGTATCGGTTTCCGCCCGTGGGCGAAACTCTATGACGAGCAGCGTAAAGTCGTCGGGCAGGGTACGCCGGCGGGCTGTCAGAAAACCTGATCGGCGCTATGCTGGCGCTCTCATCCAAAGGACATTGATCATGCGCAGGTTAACGCTGTTGCTTGCAGCAAGTGTGGTTGCCGGCTGCCAGAGCCCGATGCCGGTGGTCGATCCCACCATGGCCTGGGTCGACTTTGCCATGCCCACCCCCGGCGGCAAGGTGTTGATGGCCGATCGAGTGGACAAGCAAAGGATGACCGACGGGCGATATTTTCAGGTCACGCCGGGGAGTCACGAGCTGAGGGTGCGTTTTGATTTCGAAGTGTTTGGCGGCGGTCAGGGCATGGACACCGATCCGCAGGAGCGGCTGTGTTACATGACCGTGCGTTACGATGATTTCGAGGCCGGGCAACGTTATCGGCTGGAGGCACGTTCGCTGGCCTTCACGCCAAGCGCCCGGTTGATCAATCGCCAGGGGCAGATCGTTGCCAAGGAACGGCAGGTCAACTGTGTACCCTGAGCGCCTTCAGTCGTTGTTCTTCTGATAGACGATTGCTTTGGTGCCGTTTTCACATGAGCCTACGACCATGGCGATGTCGTGCTTTTTGGCCTCTTCCTTGCTGACGATTTCCAGCGTGTAGGACGGCACGGCTTTAGCCTGAATCTTGATTTCGATCTCTTTGCGGAGTTCTTCGCAGTCTTTAGGTGCGGCAAAAGCGGAGGTGGCCAGTGCACTGCAGAGAATCGCCAAGCCAATACGTTTCATGAATGAAGCTCCTTGAGGCAGCGCGCACGGGCGTGCGCTGAAGCTGCTATCACGTATACGACCACATTTTTGAAACGCGAGTTCTGACTTCGCTCACAAACTTTGATTAGCTTTTGCCCCGCTGTGATGATTTCCAGATCGTCTTCGCGAGCAGGCTCGCTCCTACAGAGTTTTGTGGCGTTCACATAACGCTGTGGGAGCGAGCCTGCTCGCGAAGGCGTCGGCACTGCCAACGCCAGAATCAGCCTTGGAACATCAGCTGACCAGCGAAGCCTCAAGGGTAATCTTCGCATTCAACACCTTGGACACCGGGCATCCTTCTTTGGCTTTGTTGCTGAGCTCTTCAAACTGCTCTTGGGTCGCGCCCGGAATTTTCGCCTTGAGAATCAGCTTCACCGCAGAGATCGCGAAACCGCCCTCAACCTGATCGAGCGTGACTTCAGCCTGGGTGTCGATGCTGTCGGCCTTGAGGCCGGCATCGCCGAGAATCATCGAAAACGCCATGGAGAAACAGCCGGCATGCGCCGCGCCGATCAGTTCTTCCGGGTTGGTGCCTTTACCGCCCTCGAAGCGCGCCTTGAAGCCGTAGGGTGCTTCTCTGAGGACGCCGGTTTCGGTGGAAATCGAGCCGATGCCGGTTTTCAGATCACCTTCCCAATGTGCGGATGCTTTCTTCACGATAGCCATGTCTGCCTCCTCAAGATCTGGCGCGGGACGCCGCGCCTTCGTGGTTTTTGCTTGCAAGGCTTCTGAGGATAGACGTCGGGACAAAGTTCAGCCTATCTGAATCGTTGACTTTTTTAGTAGGATTTTTCGTCCTGCTATTGAAACTCGGGTATATGCCCTCATTGCATAGAACACGCTTATGGATTCGGCAGGTTTTCGTTTGCGAGAAGAACCTGCCTCCTCACTCGGAGACGCAGGTTTATGAAGCAATTGTCCGACGTAAAATTTTCCACCCTCGATCTGGTGCCCGTGCGCGAGAACGGCAGCCCGGCGCAGTCGCTGCGCAATTCGCTGGACCTGGCGCAGCACGCCGAGAAATTCGGTTACACGCGGTTCTGGGTGGCTGAACACCACAACATGGACGGCATCGCCAGTTCCGCCACCTCGGTGCTGCTCGGTTATCTGGCGGGCGGTACCTCGACCATCCGCGTCGGCTCTGGCGGGGTAATGCTGCCTAACCATGCGCCGCTGGTGATCGCCGAACAGTTCGGCACGCTGGAAAGCCTGTATCCGGGTCGTATCGACCTCGGTTTGGGCCGGGCGCCGGGTTCCGATCAAATGACTGCCCGCGCACTTCGCCGTGAGCGTTCCGGCAGTGCTGACGACTTCCCGGAAGACGTTGCCGAGCTGGCGCGTTATCTCGGCCCGCGCACCCCGGATCAACGGGTGATCGCCATGCCCGGCACCGGCACCAATGTGCCGATCTGGCTGCTCGGTTCTAGCCTGTTCAGTGCGCAACTGGCCGGCGAGCGCGGTTTGCCCTACGCCTTCGCCTCGCATTTCGCCCCGCGCTTCATGCACGAGGCCATCCGCGTCTACCGCAATCACTTCAAGCCGTCGGCGGTGCTCGACAAGCCTTACGTGATGCTCGGCGTGCCGCTGGTGGCGGCGGACACTGATGAGCAAGCCGATTACCTGGCGACTTCGGTGTACCAGCGAATCCTCGCGTTGATGCGTGGGCAAAGCCTGGTGCAGCGCCCACCGGTGAAAACCATGGATGGCCTGTGGCTGCCCCATGAGCGTGAAGCGGTGGGAGATTTCCTGGGTTTGGCGATGGTCGGCAGCCCGGCGAAAATCCGCGCGAAACTGGAGGTGCTGATTGAGCAAACCCAGGCTGATGAGCTGATCTTTACCTCTGACTTGTATGAACATGCCGATCGCGTGCGTTCTTACGAGTTGCTGGCGCAGGTGATGAAGGGCTAACTGAATCTCGCCCCGCTCAAAACGTGTAGGAGCTGCGGCACGCTGCGATCTTTTAATCTGGATCTTGAGAACAGGATCAAAAGATCGCAGCGTGCCGCAGCTCCTACATTGAAAAATGGTTGCCCACAAAAAAGCCGACGCATTCGCGTCGGCTTTTGCATTTCAGGCGCAATCAACCGCGTTTGTAGACGATTTCCTTGGCGCCGCCTTCACAGCTGCCAACGACCTTGCCGTCAGCTGCCGCTCCCTTGTCGACGATCTCCAGCGAATACCCGGAAACGCCCTTGGCATCCAGTTTCGCCGCAATCTCTGACTTCAGATCCTCACAAGGCTTGCCGGCTGCAAATGCACCACCCGCAAGGCTCAACAAACCTACTGCCAACATGAACTTCTTCATCGGTCGCACTCCCTGGTCGGATTAAAAGAGGCAGGCAGCGGGTTATTCACCCGACGTGCCCACCTTGTAGCGCTTTGCCATTCCTATGGCACTCGGCCAGCGCGCAAGTTCAGAAGCGTAGACCAAACTCAGCTACTGGCGATGCGGAACCCGACTTTCAGTGTCACCTGAAAGTGCGCAGCTTTACCGTCCTTGATGTGGCCGCGCGTCTCGGTCACTTCAAACCACTCCAGATGCTTGATGCTTTTGTTGGCTTCTGCCAACGCATTGTTGATGGCGTCTTCGATGCTGGTTGGGGACGAGCCGACCAGCTCGACTTTTTTGTACGTGTGGTGGTCAGTCATGGTGATCTCCTTGGGATGTGGAATTGAGACTAGCAGTGAATTTGCACTGTTGATTTCGGCGGCTTTGCGCAAGCGAAGTTCAGAATTTCTGCACTTTCTCAATCCGCTGAAGTCCCAATCAACACACGCCACTCATCACCAATGCAGGAGAGCCACCATGGCCAACACCTCTTTACGTAAAGCCTCATTGCAAAGCATGGAAGCGGAGATCGAGAGTCTGCTCAAGTCGTTGGAAGGCCTGAAAGACGACGCTTCGGACGAGTCGCGCAAGACTCTCAAGGCGCTGAAAAGCAATGCCGAAAGCGCGCTGAAACATTCGCGTCACCTGCTCAGCGATGCCTACGAAGAAGTCAAAGTGAAAACCCGCGAGACCGGGATCGCCACCCGCGATTACGCGCAGGAACATCCATGGACCACCGCCGGTGTGGCGGTGGGTGCTTTGGGTCTGCTGGCCGCTTACTTGCTGTTCAAGCGCGGCGAGTGATCCGGCTGGCGCAGCTCTTGTTTGAGCCACTGCGCCAGTTGCCGGGCGCGCCCATCCGCGGCGCGCTTGGGTAGCCACAACGCCAGTTGCGCCGGGGTTTCACAGAAGCCCCACGGCGCAACTAGGCGACCGGCCTTCAAATCTTCGGTGACCAGCGGCTCCGGCGCGATAGCCACCCCAAGGCCCGCCACTGCGGCTTCCAGCAAATAATATAAATGCTCAAAACCTTGCCCGAGCTTCAACGTCTTGGCGTCGAGGTGATTTTGCTGTGCCCAGCTCGGCCAGGCTTGCGGCCGCGATGTCGTGTGCAGCAAGGGTTCGTCGAGCAGCGCTGAGGCGGGCGCCGTTTGCAGGCGTTGATAACCGTTGAACAGCGGGCTCATGACGGGGCCGATGCGTTCTGCAGCCAGCTCATAAACTTGCATGTCTGCGGGCCAGGGTGGTTCTGCGAACAGCAGTAACGCGTCCAGTCCCGGTCGCCTCGGGTCGAGATCACCTTCACCCGCCGATAAATGCAGGCGCAAATCCGGCAGATCGGCATTCAGCCTTCCCAATCGCGGGATGAACCAGCGTGCCAGCAAGCTTCCCGAGCAGCCGAGCACGAACGGCGCATCGGCCGTACGTTGCGTCAGCTCGGCACAAACACTGCGCAAGCGATCAAACGCCTCACCGCTGGCATCGCGTAAACGCACACCGGCATCTGTGAGTTTCAAGCCGCGCCCATCCTTGACGAACAGGCTGACGCCAAGGTGTTCTTCGAGCACCTTGAGCTGGCGGCTGACCGCGCCATGGGTCACGTGCAGTTGTTCGGCGGCCTGGCTAACGCTGTTCAGCCTGGCAGTGGCTTCGAAGGCGCGCAAAGCGTTGAGCGGGGGAAGGTCGTGGCTCATGGTATCTGTGAGTTTTCCTGACAGGTTGCGGCGATCTTATCGGTTTTCAGCATAGAAGGTCAGGGGTAGAGTGGGCGTCATTGTCTTCTCACGTCATTCCCGATTCTGCTGGAGCAAAACATGACCCAGACTTCGAACACTTCCGATCTGCGTAATGGCCCTGACGCCAACGGCCTGTTTGGCTCGTTCGGTGGCCGCTACGTGGCTGAAACCCTGATGCCGTTGATCCTCGAGCTGGCCCGCGAATACGAGACAGCCAAGGAAGATCCTGCCTTTAAAGAAGAATTGGCCTACTTCCAGCGCGACTACGTCGGACGTCCGAGCCCGCTGTATTACGCCGAGCGTCTGACCGAGTTCTGCGGCGGCGCCAAGATCTACCTCAAGCGCGAAGAGCTGAACCACACAGGCGCGCACAAGATCAATAACTGCATCGGCCAGATTCTGCTGGCGCGGCGCATGGGCAAAAAACGCATCATCGCCGAGACGGGCGCCGGCATGCACGGCGTGGCGACTGCTACCGTGGCCGCGCGTTTCGGTCTGGATTGCGTGATCTACATGGGCACCACCGACATCGAACGCCAACAGGCCAACGTGTTTCGCATGAAGTTGCTGGGCGCCGAAGTGATCCCGGTAGTGGCCGGCACTGGCACCCTGAAAGATGCGATGAACGAAGCGCTGCGTGACTGGGTGACCAATGTCGACAGCACCTTCTACCTGATCGGCACCGTGGCTGGCCCGCACCCGTATCCAGCGATGGTTCGCGACTTCCAGGCCGTGATCGGCAAGGAAACCCGTGACCAACTGCAAGCGCAGGAAGGTCGTCTGCCGGACAGCCTGGTGGCATGCATCGGCGGCGGCTCCAACGCCATGGGCCTGTTCCACCCGTTCCTTGATGACAAAAGCGTTGAGATTATCGGTGTTGAGGCGGCCGGCTACGGCATTGAAACCGGCAAGCACGCGGCCAGCCTGAATGGCGGCGTACCGGGTGTGTTGCACGGCAACCGTACTTTCCTGTTGCAGGACGACGACGGCCAGATCATCGACGCTCACTCGATTTCCGCCGGCCTCGATTACCCGGGTATCGGCCCGGAACACGCCTGGTTGCATGACATCGGCCGCGTCCAGTACACCTCGGTGACCGACGACGAAGCCCTCGACGCATTCCACAAATGCTGCCGCCTGGAAGGGATTATTCCTGCCCTGGAAAGCGCCCACGCGCTGGCCGAAGTATTCAAACGCGCACCGACCCTGCCCAAGGATCACCTGATGGTGATCAACCTTTCGGGCCGTGGCGACAAAGACATGCAGACCGTTATGCACCATATGGAACAGTCCAAGCAGGAGAAACACTGATGAGCCGCCTGCAAACCCGTTTTGCCGAACTCAAACAACAAAATCGCGCCGCGCTGGTGACCTTCGTCACCGCCGGTGATCCGGATTACGACACTTCGCTGGCGATCCTCAAAGGCTTGCCGAAAGCCGGCGCCGACGTGATCGAGTTGGGCATGCCGTTCACCGATCCGATGGCTGACGGCCCGGCGATTCAACTGGCGAACATCCGCGCATTGGGCGCCAAGCAGAATCTGCTGAAAACCCTGCAAATGGTTCGCGAGTTTCGCGAAGACAACAGCGACACACCGCTGGTGCTGATGGGCTACTACAACCCGATCCACAAGTTTGGTGTCGAGCGTTTCATTGCGGAGGCCAAAGAGGCTGGCGTCGACGGCCTGATCGTTGTCGACATGCCGCCGGAGCACAACGACGAACTGTGCGACCCGGCGCAGGCTGCCGGCCTGGATTTCATCCGTCTGACTACGCCGACCACCGACGACGCGCGACTGCCGAAGGTTCTCAACGGCAGTTCCGGTTTTGTGTACTACGTGTCGGTTGCCGGTGTCACCGGTGCCGGCGCGGCGACGCTGGAGCACGTCGAAGAGGCGGTCACTCGCCTGCGCCGCCACACCGATCTGCCAATCAGCATTGGTTTCGGTATCCGCACACCAGAGCAGGCCGCCGCGATTGCGCGTCTGGCTGACGGGGTTGTGGTGGGCTCGGCGTTGATCGATCACATCGCCAATGCCCAGACTCCGCATCAGGCCATCGACGGCGTATTGAGTCTGTGCTCGGCACTGGCAGAGGGCGTGCGGAAGGCTCGCGCCAGCTAAAGGTAGAGTTCCTGATTCAGAGGAATGAGTGCTTGGGCACCGGGGGTTCTGGATTAATCGTTAGTCAGTCAAAAGATCGCAGCCCGTGGCAGCGCCTACATGTGACCTTTGTAGGAATTGCCACAGGCTGCGATCTTTTGCCTTTACGGCAGCTCCAGCCCGCCGGACGCCTTGTGCAGTTTGCGCAAATGCTCGCCGATCTGTTTCACGTTGGCCTCGCTGGCGGCAATTTCGGCGGCGCGCTTGGGTTCCAGCAACTTACGCACTTCCTTGTCCAGATCGCCGCTGAGTAACAGCAGCTTCTTCTGCCGCTGGCTGCTTTCCGCTTCCAGTCGGCTGAACTCGCTGGGTTGCGGCAAACCGTAGCCTTTCGAATCCAGCAGTTCTGCCGGACGACTGAGGAACCCACTGTTGGCGAGGATTTCCTGCAAGGTCGCATTGGCCTTGTCCATTCCGCCATTCTCCAGTTCCCGCGCACCGAGGTAACGTTGTTTGACCTCGTCCTGCGCGAGCAACAACTGGCGCCGGAAACTCGCCTGCTCCAGCAGCAACAGCGCGGCGCTGGTGCGCAGGTCGGCGCGATCGAACCATTCGCGGCGTTCTTCGGCCGACAACGAAAGCCACTCCTCGACGGTGTTCTGTTTGATTGGCAACTGCTTCTTCAGCACGTCGAACATCGCCTGATAGCGATCGCGGAACGAGTCGAAGCGATAGCCCAGACGCAGCGCTTCTTTCGGATCATCCAGCACGCTCGTATCGGCCAGGCCACGGCCCTTGAGCACTTCCAGCAGACCGTTGGGCATGATGCTGTCGAGGCCGGTGAGTTGTGCGTTGTTGCTGCCGCTGCGCAACAGTTTCAAGCCTTCCACTGCGCAGTTATTGGACAGGAAGAAATAGTTGCCGTCATAGCTCCAATGCATCTCGGCGGCATGTTCGACCACGCCTTCGATCTCGCTGCGCGACAGATTCAGCGGTACTGAGGCGAGGCTGCGCAGTTCGGTCTTGGTGTACTCGTCGATCACCTGCGCCAACGGCAGAACGAACAGCCGGGACGGGTATTTGCCGACCAGTCCGTCCCAACTCGACAGCTGCACATCACCGACGAAAGCGCGGTAGGACAGCACCAGATGTTGATCCAGATCGAGCCGGCAATCCGGGCCACGCGGGCGACCCGGTGCACAGATCACCAGACGCAACATGCTGTGACCCCAGCGGCTGACCCAGTTCTGATTGGCCTCGGCCAGTAAGTAATCGACGGCGTAGACACGCTCCGGATCGACTTGCCCCAATGGTTGCTTGGCGAAGTCGTTGCCGGCGTTCAGAAACGCGAAGGTTTTGGCGCAGGAATTCGGGGCCGGTGGCGCCCAGCCGAAGTGATCCTTGTAGTAGCGATACAACGCGGGGCGGCGGCACGCGTAGCTCGGGTCGAGCAGGAAGTACTCCATGTTGACCGCGACGAACTCCTTGGGGCTGGAGATTTCGTACAGGTCGGGGCTGCGGGCAATCTGTCGGTTGTGTTGCTCGCGCTCGCCGCGACGGCCGACGTATTGCGGCCACCCGGCGAGGTCGAGCAATCGCGGGTCATCACTAAGGGTGAAGCGGCGCCCGTTCTGGCCACGGCACTCATCGGGAATGCCGATCAGCCCGGCACTGTTGAAGCGCCGGGTGCAGCGCTGGATCAGCGTGCGTTCGGCGTTTGGCCAGAGGCGTGCGCGGTCATAAATGTGGGTGATTTCGTGCAGCACCGTGGCGAGCAGTTCCTGGCGCACAGTGCCGTGGGGGCGATTGGTCTTCTCTTTGGCCGCGCTGCCGTCGGTGAGACCGGCGAGCAATTTGCGGTTCAGATCGAGTTCGGCGACCAGGGTTGCCTGGCCATAGGCATTACCGGGCATGTCATCGGTCCAGCCGACATCGATGCGCCGATCCAGCCGCTCGATAAAGCTCGGCGGCAAGGCCTGCATGGCTTCATCGATCAGCGCCTGGCTGGCCTGTTGCTGGGCGGGGCTCAGACCGTCGGTCTTGAGCCGCAATTGCAGGCCGGCGTGGGCGCTGTTGCCAAGTAGCAACAACGCCCCGGCCAATAGCCAGGCGCCAAGTGACTTCACAGTGCGAGGATGGCTTCGGCGAGAACCTGATCACTGGCGTCGCGAGCTTCCGGCACGCGTGTGCGCAAGGTGTTGAGAGCGGCTTCCAGATGCGCGCCACGGATATCACCGTTGCTGGCGACAAAGCTGGCAGCGTCGTCGTGGGCTTCGCGGATGATTTTCGAGTCGCGAATCGACGTGGTGGTATCGGACGTGAAATCGATGGTGCGCTGGGAGGCACGAACGATGATGTTACTGGTGGCTACCAGGGTGTGCGCCTGGGCCAGGTCGGCCAACAAAAACAGGCCAAGGGCGGCAGCAATCAGCGGGCTACGCATGGAACGACTCCGAAGGGCAAAGTTAACAAGGGACTGGGTTAACTATTGGACGAGAATTGCCTCTGCCAGTTCAAGGTCGCTGGCATGAAGTTTCGGCCGAGTTTTACGCAGGTAGTGCAGTGCGGATTCCAGTCGAGCGCCGCGCAATTCACCGTCACTGGCAACAAATACCGCCGCATCATCGTGAGCGACGAGCAGCAGTTTACGGTCGAACGGCGCGGAAGACACCATGCCGGTCGCCCAGACGCTCACCACGGTGTTTTGCGTGGAGACGTCGAAGGCGTTGGCCGAGGTCGTCCAGCAAGCAGTTAACAATACGCAAGGGATCAGGAGTTTTTGAATAAAAGGCATGGGACTCGGCAACTGTTGGCGAGCCGTAAGGCTAGCGCAACGCCCGGGCTAGAGCCAGCGCCGAAATATCGGGACACGACCGGCGTGCCCCGCCATGCCGCGACTGCTTAGATAGTCAGAATGGCTTGAGCCAGCTGAGCGTCGGTGGCTTGCAGTTGTGGCGCCTGATGACGGATGTGATCCAGCGCGCTTTCCAGTTTCACGCCTCGGATGTCGCCTTGGCTGGCGACGAAGCTGGCGGCGTCGTCACGGGCAGCGAGCACGATCTTGTCGTCACGGAAGGAAGAGGTGACGTCGGAAGTAGCGTCGGAGGAGGCTTTCAGGGCGCCGACAATCGAGTCAGTGGTCACGATGAAGCTGGTAGCGCTGGCGTTGGCAGCCACGGCCAACAGGGCTGCGGCGCTGAGCATGCGAAGACGGGTCATAGGGTAACTCCTGTGGATAAACCGTATAGAGAGGTGGCTCGGTATCTGAGGAGTCAGACGCCATCGGCACAGCATTCGCCACGTACTGAATGGATATTAGGCTGCTCTGTGCAATTCGCCCAGTGGTCAGAATGCTGGCTACTGCGGAATACTTTTAACTGTACTTGCGTATATTAGTAAATCTAAAACTGTATTGGTTTTAATCTCGAGGCGTCTATTCTGCGGTTTTGAAGCATCCAGAACGACAAAACCCGTCGTGGTTTCCCACGACGGGTTTTGTTTTATTCAATTCGGGTTGCTGGCGGTGGGTCTAACGACCAGAGCCAGCGACGCTACTTAGCGCCAGAACGGCTTGCTCAGCTCTTCGTAGCGTTGTGCTTCGCTGATACCGGCGTCAGCCAGCAGACGCGAATCCAGACGGGCCAATTGGTGGCGGCTGGAGATGCGGCGCTGCCACAACATCAGGTTGGCGAGAACGCGCAGAGGCATGGAAGCCTGGGTTTTTGCAGCTTTGTCTTCGAAGAACAGTTCGGAACTGAGTGTACGTTCCATGGTTGACATCCTTCCGCTTGTGGCGGGATCAGGTAGTGGTTTGACTGGTGCCCATGATCCTCTCGTTTGCCTAGTCTCACTAGATACAGTTCAACTGTATTGTGAGTGACCAGTTAACTGTTTATTGATGGTGTACGGGTCGAAATTGGGCAAACTGTACCTGTCCGCACTTAAGTGGTGCGTTTTTGCTGGTTTCGGAAGAAAGTGTGGGTATTTGCCGTAGGAAAAGACCGGTACAGCAGTACAGTTTTTGACGGTATCGAGGATTTCTGAATACCGTCGACGCAAACTGTGTTTGCGCCGACGGAACATCTGTGCGAATTACACCGTCAGCATCCGCCCGGTTTCTTCCAGATTGATGTGCCAGCTCAACGCTTCACGCAGGATGTGTGGGGTGTGACCACCGATTGCGCAGGCGGCGGTGAAGTAGTCATCCAGCGCCTGGCGAAAGTCCGGGTGCACACAATTGTCGATGATCACCCGGGCCCGTTCGCGAGGCGCCAGGCCTCGCAGATCCGCCAGGCCTACTTCGGTTACCAGAATGTCGACATCATGTTCGGTATGGTCAACGTGGCTGACCATCGGCACAACGCTGGAAATCGCGCCGCCCTTGGCGATCGATTTCGTCACGAACACCGCCAGATGCGCGTTACGCGCGAAATCGCCTGAGCCGCCGATGCCGTTCATCATCCGCGTGCCGCAGACGTGGGTAGAGTTGACGTTGCCGTAGATGTCGAACTCCAGCGCCGTGTTGATGCCGATGATCCCCAGGCGCCGCACGACTTCCGGGTGGTTGGAAATTTCCTGCGGACGCAGCACCAGTTTGTCCTTGTACTTCTCCAGGTTGCCGAACACGTCGGTGTTGCGCCGCTCCGACAGCGTGATCGAGCTGCCCGAAGCGAAGCTCAGCTTGCCGGCATCGATCAGGTCGAACGTCGAGTCCTGCAGCACTTCGGAGTACATGGTCAGGTCTTCAAACGGCGAGTCGATCAGGCCGCACATCACCGCGTTGGCGATGTTGCCAATCCCGGCCTGCAGCGGGCCGAGCTTGTTGGTCATGCGCCCGGCGTCGACTTCCTGCTTGAAGAAAGTGATCAGGTGATCGGCGATGGCGTTGGTGTCGACATCCGGCGACGACACCGTGGACGGTGAGTCCGGCTGCTGGGTGATGACGATGGCGACGATCTTCTCCGGTGGAATCGGGATCGCGGTGCTGCCGATGCGGTCGTCGACCTTCACCAGCGGAATCGGCGTACGCGTCGGACGATACGTCGGGATATAGATGTCGTGCAGACCTTCGAGGTTGGCGTTATGCGCCAGATTGATCTCGACGACCACCTGTTTGGCGAAAATCGCGAAGCTCGCCGAGTTGCCCACCGAAGTGGTCGGCACAATATGGCCCTGCTCGGTGATGGCCACGGCTTCGATGACGGCGATGTCCGGGAGCTTCAGTTGCTGGTTGCGCAGTTGCTCGACGGTTTCCGACAGATGCTGGTCAATGAACATCACTTGCCCGGCGTTGATCGCCTTGCGCAAGGTGCTGTCGACCTGGAACGGCATGCGCCGCGACAGCACGCCGGCTTCGGCCAGTTGCTTGTCGAGGTCGTTGCCCAGACTGGCGCCCGTCATCAGGCTGATCTTCAGCGGCGTGACCTTGGCCCGCTCGGCCAGTGCATGAGGGACGGCCTTGGCTTCGCCGGCGCGGGTGAAGCCGCTCATGCCGACGGTCATGCCGTCCTCAATCAGAGCAGCAGCGTCGGCGGCGCTCATCACTTTGTCCAACAACGAAGGCAGGCGAATACGGTCACGGTACATGTATTTTTATCTCGGGCAGCGAGTAGCAGGATGCGCAGTCTAGTGAATTTGGCTGGTGCCTGTCCCGCTACCAAGGTCGCAAAAGAGGCGTCTATTGCGCGGGTTTCAAGTAAAACATCGTTACCGGATCTGCAACAACGCGGCATATTGTCCGACTGTTTGCGCAAACAAAAACGCCCCGACAAGTCGGGGCGTTTGGTGCAGCAGGCGAAAGTTACTCGACGGCTTTAACCATGTCTTCGATGACTTTCTTCGCGTCACCGAACACCATCATGGTCTTGTCCAGGTAGAACAGTTCGTTGTCCAGACCGGCATAGCCGCTGGCCATCGAGCGCTTGTTGACGATGATGGTCTTGGCCTTGAACGCTTCGAGAATCGGCATACCGGCAATCGGCGATTTCGGATCGTTCTTGGCGGCCGGGTTGACCACGTCGTTCGCGCCGAGCACCAGCACCACATCGGCCTGACCGAACTCGGAGTTGATGTCTTCCATCTCGAACACCTGGTCGTACGGCACTTCGGCTTCGGCCAGCAGTACGTTCATGTGTCCAGGCATCCGCCCAGCCACTGGGTGGATCGCGTACTTCACGGTCACGCCACGGTGGGTCAGCTTCTCGGTCAACTCTTTCAATGCATGCTGCGCACGGGCTACCGCCAGGCCGTAGCCTGGAACGATGATCACGGTGTCGGCGTTGGTCAGCAGGAACGTCGCGTCGTCAGCCGAACCGGATTTCACCGGACGTGCTTCCTTCGCACCGGCTGGGCCTGCATCAACCGTATTGCCGAAACCACCGAGCAATACGTTGAAGAAGGAACGGTTCATCGCCTTGCACATGATGTACGAGAGGATCGCACCGCTCGAACCCACGAGGGAGCCGGCAATGATCAGCATCGAGTTATTCAGCGAGAAACCGATACCCGCTGCCGCCCAGCCCGAATAGCTGTTGAGCATCGACACCACCACCGGCATGTCTGCGCCGCCGATCGGGATGATGATCAGCACGCCCATCACGAACGCCAGCGCCAGCATCAGCGCAAATGCGGTGAGGTTGCCGGTGAACATAAAGGTCAAACCGAGTGCCAGTGTCGCCAGGCCCAGCACCGCGTTCAGCTTGTGCTGACCGCTGAACTGTACCGGTGCGCCCTGAAACAGGCGGAACTTGTACTTACCCGAAAGCTTGCCGAAGGCGATCACCGAACCGGAGAAGGTGATGGCACCAATCGCCGCGCCGAGGAACAGCTCCAGACGGTTACCCGCCGGGATCGCGTCGCCCAGTTGCTTGACGATGCCCAGCGACTGCGGCTCAACCACGGCAGCAATGGCGATGAACACCGCTGCCAGGCCGATCATGCTGTGCATGAAGGCGACCAGTTCCGGCATTTTGGTCATTTCAACACGCTTGGCCATGATCGAACCGGCGGTACCGCCGACCAGCAGGCCGACGATCACATAACCGATACCAGCAGTGGCCAGCTCAGCGCCGAGCTTATAGATGAGGCCTACAGTAGTGATGATCGCCAGACCCATGCCGAGCATGCCGAACAGATTGCCGCGGCGTGACGTGGTTGGGTGCGACAAGCCTTTGAGGGCCTGGATGAAACAGATCGACGCGATCAGATAAAGCGTCGTGACGAGATTCATGCTCATTACTTCGGCGCCTCTTCTTTTACTTTCGGGGCTTTCTTCTTGAACATCTCAAGCATGCGGCGGGTGACCAGGAAGCCACCGAACACATTGACTGCGGCCAGCGCCACGGCGAGGGTGCCCATGGTCTTGCCCAGCGGGGTGACCGTCAGGGCAGCGGCCAGCATCGCGCCGACGATCACGATCGCCGAGATGGCGTTAGTCACGGCCATCAGCGGCGTGTGCAGCGCAGGTGTTACGTTCCAGACCACGTGATAACCGACATAAATCGCCAGCACGAAGATGATCAGGTTGTAGATACCGGGGGAGATAAGCTCTTCCATCGTCTGAATCCCTGCTTAGGCGTTTTTGCGGATGACTTGGCCGTCGCGGCACATCAGGCACGCGGCGACGATGTCGTCTTCGAGGTTGACGTCGAACTGGCCTTCTTTAGTGAAGACCAGCTTCAGGAAGTCCAGCAGGTTGCGTGCATACAGCGCCGAAGCGTCTGCGGCGACTTCACCGGCCAGATTGGTCGGACCGGCGATAGTTACGCCGTTCTCGATCACGACCTGATCGGCTACGGTCAACGGGCAGTTACCGCCCTGCGCAGCCGCGAGGTCAATGACCACCGAGCCCGGTTTCATTTGCGCCACGGTGTCCGCACTCAACAGCGTCGGTGCCTTGCGGCCCGGGATCAGCGCAGTAGTGATGACGATGTCAGCCTGCTTGGCGCGTTCATGCACGGCCTGGGCCTGACGCTGCATCCAGCTCGCCGGCATCGGCCGCGCGTAACCGCCGACACCGACGGCGCATTCGCGCTCTTCATCGGTCTCATAAGGCACGTCGACGAACTTGGCGCCGAGGGATTCGATCTGTTCCTTCACCGCCGGACGCACGTCGGACGCTTCGATAACCGCACCCAGACGTTTCGCCGTAGCAATCGCCTGCAACCCGGCCACGCCTGCGCCGAGAATCAGCACGCGCGCCGCTTTCACAGTGCCCGCAGCAGTCATCAGCATCGGCATGAAGCGCGGATAGTAGTGAGCGGCCAGCAACACGGCCTTATAGCCGGCGATGTTCGCCTGGGACGACAACACATCGAGACTCTGCGCCCGCGAGGTGCGCGGCGCTGCTTCCAGGGCGAACGCGGTAATCCCGCACTCGGCCATTTTGGCGATGGTGTCGTTGTTGAACGGGTTAAGCATGCCAACCAGCACTGCACCGCGCTTGATCAGCGTCAGTTCGGCATCGCTTGGGGCGACCACTTTGAGAATCAACTCGGCGCCAAACGCATCGTTGGCACTGCCAATAGTTGCGCCTGCCGCTTCATAAGCACTGTCGACAACGCTGGCTTTAACGCCGGCGCCGGTTTGAACAGTGACCTTATGACCTTGGCTGATCAGCTTTTTAATGGTTTCCGGGGTTGCAGCAACCCGTGTTTCACCGGTCTGGGTTTCGAGAGGAACACCAATGTGCACGTCAAATCTCCTGCGTGATCTTATTGAGTAAACCCAGGCACTTCGGATGGTGCGACTGGGGCGGCCGATCAGCACGATCCCGCTAAATCAGGGCGGGGCGCGGCATTTTGCAGGCGAACTTTATGCCCTTCAAGGGATTATGACGAGTGACGGAAAATTAACTACAAGTCATGCCGTGACCGAATGTCGCACATGACCGGTTGAATCCCTTGCAGGCCGTGCCTTACAAGGATTCTGGACGAATTCGAAGATTTATCTCATCGGTGACGTGAATGGAGCGTAATGAGTCGCGAATGAAGGCTCAAAGCCACGCCCGCAGGCGCTTGTGGGACGTCTGTACGACTTTCGGATACAGTCATTGAAAATGCGACAAATACTTATATCTGTAGTACTTTATTTTTTCTGACTACGAGGTCAGTTAACGCTGTAAGCCGCTACCCTTCTAGGCTATAGCTCTGCGCCTGGTTCACTAGCCAGTCGCGAAATGCCTTCAGGGACGCCGATTCGACCTTTCTCTCGGGAATCATCAGGTAATACGCCTTGATGCTGGACAGTGCCTGGGGGTTGGCAATCACCAGCCGCTTCTCGGCCAACTCGCGCTGAATCAGGAACGGCGGGATCAGCGCAATGCCCATGTCGTGCATGGCTGCCTGCGCCAGCATGGAGAATAGTTCATAGCGCGGCCCTGTCATGTCGCGAGGGATATTCAGATGTTGCGAGTTGAACCACTGGCGCCAGGCATACGGGCGGGTGGTCTGCTGCAAGAGCGGCAGCTCGGCAACCTCTTGCGCTGTCAGCTTTGCCTTGCTGCCGAGTAGGGCGGGGCTGCACACGGGCATCGGATTTTCGCCCATCAGTCTGTGGGACTCGGTACCGGACCAATCGGCATCGCCGAAGTAGATGGCGGCATCGAAGTCGGTATCGGCGAACAGGAATGGCCGCGTGCGGTTAGTCAGGTTGACGGTGACTTCCGGATGCTTGAGCTGGAAATCTTTCAAGCGTGGCAACAGCCATTGCGTGCCGAAGGTCGGCACCACCGCCAGTTCGATCACATTGGCGCCTTGCTGGCCCATCACCGACAGCGTATCGCGCTCGACCGCATCGAGTTGAGTCGCCACCCGACGGCTGTAGGAAAGCCCTGCTTCGGTCAGCTTTACCCCGCGCCGCGAGCGTCGGAACAGTTCCACGCTGAGGAACTCCTCAAGGCTGGCGATCTGTCGGCAAATGGCGCCTTGGGTGATGGAAAGCTCTTCAGCGGCCTTGGTAAAACTCTCGTGACGAGCGGCAGCCTCAAAACTGATCAGAGCGGTTGTGCTGGGGATCTTCCTGCGCATGTACTTCGACCTCACTAATACGTCGGTTAAAAGGCTATCGGCGTCGTTTCGGAGTGAGAAATTAGCACAACAGAATGCGAAAACCTCGTTTGCCGCGACCGCGAACCGCGCCTAGGATCAATGCCACGTTAATTCACCGATTTACGAGGGCACACTCATGGGCGGTAAAGCTAGCTTCAACTGGATCGATCCCCTGCTGCTGGATCAACAGCTCACCGAAGAAGAGCGCATGATCCGCGACACTGCCGAGCAGTTCGCTCAGCAGAAGCTCGCGCCGCGTGTGCTCGAAGCTTTCCGCCATGAGAAGACCGATCCGGCAATCTTCCGCGAGATGGGTGAAGTCGGCCTGTTGGGCGCGACCATTCCTGAGCAGTACGGTGGCAGTGGCCTCAACTATGTCAGCTACGGCCTGATTGCCCGTGAAGTGGAGCGTGTCGATTCCGGCTATCGCTCGATGATGAGCGTACAGTCCTCGCTGGTAATGGTGCCGATCAACGAATTCGGCACCGAGGCGCAGAAACAGAAATACCTGCCGAAACTGGCTTCCGGCGAATGGATCGGCTGCTTCGGTCTGACCGAGCCTAACCACGGTTCCGACCCTGGCGCGATGATTACTCGTGCACGCAAAGTCGACGGCGGCTACAGCCTGACTGGCGCGAAGATGTGGATTACCAACAGCCCGATCGCCGATGTGTTCGTGGTTTGGGCCAAGGACGATGCCGGCGACATCCGTGGCTTCGTGCTGGAGAAAGGCTGGAAAGGCCTGAGCGCTCCGGCGATTCACGGCAAAGTAGGTCTGCGCGCATCGATCACCGGTGAGATCGTCATGGACAACGTATTCGTGCCGGAAGAAAACATCTTCCCTGACGTGCGTGGTCTGAAAGGTCCGTTCACCTGCCTCAACTCCGCACGCTACGGCATCTCTTGGGGTGCGCTGGGCGCAGCCGAGTTCTGCTGGCACACCGCACGCCAATACACGCTGGACCGTATGCAGTTCGGCCGTCCTTTGGCCGCTACCCAGCTGATCCAGAAAAAACTGGCGGACATGCAGACCGAGATCACGCTGGCCCTGCAAGGTTGCCTGCGTTTGGGGCGCATGAAGGATGAAGGCACGGCTGCGGTCGAAATCACTTCGATCATGAAGCGCAACTCGTGCGGCAAGTCGCTGGATATCGCCCGCATGGCTCGCGACATGCTGGGCGGCAACGGTATCTCCGACGAGTTCGGCGTGGCCCGCCACTTGGTCAACCTGGAGGTGGTGAATACCTATGAAGGTACGCACGACGTCCACGCGCTGATCCTCGGTCGCGCGCAAACCGGTCTGCAGGCGTTCTATTAATAGGAGAGCGACCATGGGCGCGCTGTCGCATCTGCGGGTACTGGATTTATCGCGAGTGTTGGCCGGGCCGTGGGCCGGGCAGATCCTTGCCGACCTTGGCGCCGAAGTGATCAAGGTCGAGCGCCCGGGCAATGGTGACGACACTCGCGCCTGGGGGCCACCCTTCCTTAAAGACGCTTATGGTGAGAACACGTCGGAGGCGGCTTACTACCTGTCGGCTAACCGCAACAAGCAATCGGTGACCATCGACTTCACGCGTCCCGAGGGTCAAAAGCTTGTTCGCGAGCTCGCTGCCAAGTCGGACATCCTCATTGAGAACTTCAAGGTGGGTGGCCTGGCGGCTTATGGGTTGGACTATGAGTCGCTGAAGGCAATCAATCCGGATCTGATCTACTGCTCGATCACTGGCTTCGGTCAGACCGGGCCTTATGCCAAGCGTGCCGGTTACGACTTCATGATCCAGGGGCTGGGTGGGCTGATGAGTCTGACCGGTCGACCAGAAGGAGATGAAGGTGCCGGGCCGGTGAAGGTTGGTGTGGCGCTGACGGATATCCTGACCGGGCTGTATTCGACCGTGGCGATACTGGCGGCGCTGGCTCATCGTGATCACGACGGTGGTGGTCAGCACATTGATATGGCATTGCTGGATGTGCAGGTAGCCTGCCTGGCTAACCAAGCGATGAACTACCTGACCACGGGCAATGCACCCAAGCGCCTGGGCAATGCGCATCCGAACATCGTGCCTTATCAGGACTTTCCTACGGCAGATGGCGATTTCATTCTTACCGTGGGCAATGACGGGCAGTTCCGCAAGTTTGCTGAAGTGGCGGGTCAGCCACAGTGGGCTGATGATCCGCGCTTCACTACTAATAAGCTGCGGGTGGCGAATCGTGCGGTGCTGATTCCTCTGATTCGCCAGGCGACAGTCTTCAAGACCACGGCTGAGTGGGTAGCTCAGTTGGAGATGGCGGGCGTGCCGTGTGGCCCGATCAATGATCTGTCGCAGGTGTTTGAGGATCCGCAGGTGAAGGCTCGCGGGTTGGCAATAGAGTTGCCCCATGCGTTGGCGGGGATGGTGCCTCAGGTGGCGAGCCCTATTCGAATGTCGCAAACCCCTGTCGAGTATCGCCTTGCGCCTCCTTTGTTGGGTGAGCATACCTTGGAGGTTTTGCAGAGAGTCCTGGGTTTGGGCGCGGGAGCGGTGGCTGTGCTGAAAGAGGATGGAGTGCTTTAAGAAGCCTTCTATATAGAAGGCTTGGCATTTTCCTCTATATATAGAGGGTGATCTGATCGTTTCTTGATCAATCTGCAAGTAATTGAAAGAAAAGCGAAATTAGCGGTTGACGGCAGATTCCAGACGTCTATAATTCGCCCCACTTCCGGCGCAGTCGAAACGGAAAACTCCTTGAGATTCAATGAGTTAAGTAGGTTTCGAGAGTGGGTCGCTTCAGTTCATCGAAG
>NZ_JAENSQ010000042.1:0-32992 GCF_016613125.1 Pseudomonas sp. MF6776 | reverse complement strand
AAGCGCTTCGACTTCAAGTGTCCGATCGAGGTTATGGACGAGGTGATGCAGGAAGCTATGGCTATGCGGCATGATGCTCCAGCTTCAATTCAATAACCGTGTTGCACTCAGCTCCTGTAACCGCCCACTTTAATGTCAGGAAGCTTAAGCTCTGTTAGTGTTTTGGCTATTCTCTCTCCTCTTGGAAGACTGGTTGAAAGAGCCAGGAATATTTCCAATAACCCATTAAGTCAATCCCTCTACACTGGGCGCACCGATGAGTTTGGCCAAATAGAGTTTGCTTTACGAATGATGCAAGCTGAAACAGGCGCCATAGTAGGTCGCATAGGTGATGCATCAAATCGGCTTAGCGAACACACCCGAGGCCTACTAAAGGATATTGAGTCAAGCAATGTACTTACAGTTGAGCAGCAGGCAGAGACAGATCAAATAGCAACGGCAGTAAACCAAATGGCGGCAAGCATTCAAGAGGTTGCGAGCAATGCACAGCATGCTGCAGATGCGGCCGGAAGAGCAGACACTGAGACGGCATCTGGCCAGCGTCTGGTAGCCCACACAAGCCAGTCAATCACTGCCCTTGAAGGTGAAATTAGGCAAGCCGCTCAGGTTATTCATGAGCTTGAAGGTCAAAGTAACGAGATATCAAAAGTTCTTGACGTTATACGAGGGATCGCCGAGCAAACGAATTTGTTGGCACTCAACGCAGCAATTGAGGCCGCGCGTGCTGGTGAGCAGGGGCGTGGTTTTGCTGTTGTCGCCGATGAGGTTCGCAGTCTTGCTGCTCGCACACAGCAATCGACAACGGATATTCAAAGCATGATCAGCGCTCTACAAGAGCGAGCGCAATCCGCTGTTACAGTCATGGAGCAAAGTAGTCGGCAAGCGCACACGAGTGTAGCTCACGCAGAGGAAGCAGCTACAGCTCTTGATGGAATTGGCCAACGCGTTAACGAAATTACCGACATGAACGCGCAAATAGCGACTGCGGTCGAGCAGCAGGGAGCAGTAAGTGAAGACATAAACCGCAGTATTATCAATATACGCGATGCTGCTGATACCAATGTACAGACCGGGCAGAATAATTTGCAAAGTGCGAAATCTGTCGCTCAGTTAACTAGCGCTCTGAGCGAACTGGCAAAACAGTTTTGGGAAAAACGAGGATAACGCTTTTCAGTATCTCGACAGGGATAACTTACTTTACCATCGGTTATCCCTTTTAGCCGCACAAATTTTAGCCATGGCTTTTCAGGAAGTCAGGGCTATCAGAATGGCCTTAGAAAGCCTAGTCAAAGAGCTGTCACGAGAACACCGTTAGCTTAGCGTACGATTTTTTCCGAATTCTGCGGTTCCCCCGAGATGGGCCTGGACACGGGTGATAGATGCTGAATTAAGCCGTGTGACGGCAGGCTGTGCTGGGCTGCACGTCGGCATGGGCGTGCGTGGTCAGGACGCAAAAACACACTTGCCCGCAATGGCGGGCAAGTGTGTTTGCAGAGGGGGAGTGCGTTGTTGGTTATTGTTTGTTGCGACCGGCAATCACCACCAGGATCAGCGACGCCAGGATCAGGATCGAACTGATAGCGGCAATGGTCGGATCGATCTCGTCGCGCAGCGCCGTGAACATGCGCTTGGTCAGAGTCTGGTTGTCGCCGCCGGAGATGAACAGCGCCACCACAGTTTCATCCAGCGAGGTGATGAAGGCGAACAGTGTCGCCGAGACCACACTGGGCTTGATCTGCGGCAGGGTCACGGCCATGAAGGCGCGAAAGCGGTTCATGCCCAGGCTGCGCGCCACCATTTCCTGGGACATGTCGAAGTTACGCAGACCGGCCAGCAGCGCGATGATCACGTAGGGCAAGGCGAGCATGATGTGCGCCAGCACCAGGCCGGTCAGCGTGCTGATCAGGCCGACCCGGGCGTAAACGAAGAACACGCCGGCGGCGATCAGGATGATGGGCACCATCATCGGCAGCAGCAGGATGATCTGCAGCGTACGCACCACCTTCAGGCTGGAGTTGTTGATGGCGTAGGCGGCCGCCATACCAATCGGCAGGCTGATGGCCATGGTGAAAAATGCCGTGATCAGACTGACCCGCGCCGCCGACATCCACTCCACGCTGTTGAAGAACGCCTCGTACCAGTGGAAGGACCATTGCTTGGGAGGGAATTGCAGGAAGCGCGCCTCGGAGAACGACATGGGTACCACGATCAGCACCGGGATGATCAGGTACAGCAGGATCGCCGCGACCAGCACCGTGAACAGCACGTGGGACAGGCGAAGGTGACGCAGGTTGGCAAGCAGGTTCATTTAGCGCGCTCCCAGGATGCGTTCGATGGGGATGAAGCGATTGATGCCCCAGAAGATCAGGAACACCACAAACAGCAGCACCAGGCCGACTGCGCTGGCTGCGCCCCAGGCGTGATAGAGCTCGACGTTGCGTTGCACCAGCATCGACACCAGGATCGTGCGGCCACCGCCGAGCAGTTCCGGGGTGATGAAGAAGCCTAGGCAGATGACGAACACCAGGATGGAACCGGCCATGACCCCCGGCGCTGCCATCGGCAGGAAGACCCGGCGGAAGGTGTAGAAGGGTTTGGCGCCAAGGCTCTCGGACGCTTGCATGAGGTCCTGGGGGATTTTTTTCATCACCGAATACAGCGGCAGGACCATAAAGGGCAGCATGACGTGCAGGGTGCCGATTACCGTGCCAGTGGTGTTGTGCATCAGCGTCAGGGGTTGGTCGATGATGCCAAGGTCCATCAGCGTCTGATTGACCAGTCCGCGGCGTTGCAGGAGCACCAGCCAGGCATAGGCCCGCACCAGCACGCTGGTCCAGAACGGCAGGATCACGCAGATCAGAATCAGGTTGGCCCAGAAACCCTGCAGGCGCGAAGCGGCGTAGGCAATGGGGAAGCCCATGACGATCGACAGGATCGTCACCAGGAAACTGATCTTGAAGGTCAGGGCGAAGGTGTCCCAGTAAATGCTTTCCTGGAAAATCCGGATGTAGTTGGCCAGGGAAAACCCTTCCTCGGTCTGGACCGACTGAAAGGCCAGCCAGCACAGCGGCATGATCAACAGCACCACGACCATGACCAGCGCCGGGGTGAGCAGCAACAGCATGGAGGTGTGCTCCTTGCGTTCTTCACGGGCCAGGGCGTCTTCGCTGGTCATGGGCGGCTGGTGCTGCTGGTCGCTGGAGTCGGGCATGGATTTGGCGAGATAGGCGTTGGACATGATGACCTCTCGTCACTGCGCAGTGCTGGAGGGTATCCAGCACTGACGGGT
Source organism: Pseudomonas sp. MF6776 (assembly GCF_016613125.1). NCBI lineage: Bacteria > Pseudomonadati > Pseudomonadota > Gammaproteobacteria > Pseudomonadales > Pseudomonadaceae > Pseudomonas > Pseudomonas sp. MF6776. Next base: position 29,703 of record NZ_JAENSQ010000042.1, on the reverse strand, counting down.
AGCGCTGGCGGTGGCAGTCGTCCTGGCGGACAGCAGGGTGCGGTGCTCGGGTAATGTCATGTGAAGAACTCCCAATGGTGGGCAGGTACTTGAGGCGAGCGCGAGTTGTCTGCACAGGTCACTCTGCGGGACCCTCAGGCCTAATGTACCGGGATGCCAACGAATGAAGTGGACGCAATTGACCGGTGCGCAAGCGCTTTATGTCGAAATCGCGGGGGCAGACGGCATGTCCTGCGCCGAGGCCTCTGGCCTGCGGCGCAGCAACGGCCGATGGCTATTTTTTCTGGACGAAGGACAACCAGCGTTCTTCGGCCTTGACCCCGGCTTCGGAGGCCCACCATTGCGCCGAGAGCAGGGCCTGGCGCGAGATGTTGCCGGGTGCGGAAGGCAGCTTGGCCTCGCGCTCGGCCGGGATTACCCCGGTCTTGAAGGCTTCGGGGTTGAGCGGGCCGTAGTCGATGATCATCGGCAACGCCGCTTGCAGTTTGGCATCGATGGCCTCGTTGACGAATTTCATGGCGGCCACCTTGTGCGGCGAGCCTTTGAGGACGCACAACGAGTTGGTTTCCAGCACACCCTGGTTGTAGTCGAATGCCACGGGTGCGCCGGCGGCCTGTACGGCGGTGATACGGCCGTTCCAGGCCTGGATCATGTCCACTTCGCCGTCGCTGATCAGCTGCGCCGACTGCCCGCCGGACGTCCACCAGGTGGCGATGTCGGGCTTGATCTGCTCAAGCTTGCGGAAGGCGCGATCGACGTCCAGCGGATAGAGCTTGTCCATCGGCACGCCATCGGCCAGCAGCGCGATTTCCAGGGTTGGACGTGGCAGGTTACGTAGGGAGCGCTGGCCCGGGTATTTTTTGGTGTCCCAGAAGTCGGCCCAGGTCTTGGGTACGTCCGCGCCTTTGAACGCGTCCGTGCGATACGCCAGCACCGTGGAGTAGCTGATGTAGCCGACGCTGTATTCGTCCTTGAGGCTGTCGGGTATTTGCGCGGCATTGGGAATCAGCGCAAGGTCGAGCTTCTCGAACAGCCCTTCGGCTTCGCCACGGATGCAGTCGCCAGTGGGCAGGTCCACCACGTCCCAGGTGACCTTGCCGCTCTCGACCTGGGTCTTGATGATCGGGTAGGCCTTGGGCGAGCTGTCCTGTTTGAGCGTCAGACCGAGCTTTTTCGCCGCAGGCTCCAGGATCGCCTTGCTCTGGGCTTCCTGATAAGCACCGCCCTGGGATACGAACGTGATGTCCTCGGCCATGGCCTGGGTGGCGCTACCGATGAACAGGGCCAGACTCGCGAGTTGGAAAGCTGTAGTGCGCAATGTGCTCATGGAAAGACTCCGAATGGTTGGCAGATTTTCTTGGGCGAGCTGTAGGTTTTGTTGTCGGTCGCTCTGCGGGACCATGGAGGTCTAATGTACCGGCTTGTCCGTGAACGAAGCGGCTACAAATGCGCGGATGAAAAGTGGTTTATTGCGAAAATGCGAACGGGCACAGTATTTCGTGCGTCGGGTGCGGGCTTGCGCGCCTGTCGCGAGCAGCCCCGAAGCCCCCGGTAGGAGCGAGCATGCTCGCGATGGCGGTGTGTTGGGTGAGTCATAGCCAAGTCATTCAGCCCACCGTCATCCGCCTCACCACGCGCCGAATCATCGGCGCCGCCAGCACCACCACCGGCAACATCGATACCCACGACAGCGCCCACGCGTTCAACCAGCGGCCGGCAAAGGCCAGGTCGAGCGCATGGGGTGTGGTGGCGATGGCGGCCGCGACCGCGCAGGTCAGGCCGGATTGAACGACGCCGAAAACGAAATGCTCATAACGGGCGGGGATTTTCATCGGGGGTTCTCGAGAAAGAGCGGGGGGGCGCGATGCCCGGCCGCTCGGGCACGATCAAGCCGGTTGCAGTTGCGCGATAGTCTCTTCGGTGGTCCACAGCCCGTGGGCGAGGAAGCGGTAATTGATGATGGCCGCCAGGTAGCCGTCGCCATCCGGCAGGCGCGGGCCGGCGGTGGCGTCGCGTACCACGACTATTTCAAAGCCCTGTTCGAGCAGTTCGCGCAGGTGTGATTCCACGCAAAGGTTGGCCGCCATGCCGGCGAGGATGATCTGCGACACGCCTTTCTTGCGCAATTGCAGCGCCAGGTCGTTGGTTTCCGGGCCGTAGACCTTGTGCGGCGAGGCGATGATGGTCTCGCCGTCGAGAATGTACGGCTTGTAGATCTCGAGGAAATCGGCGCCGGAGCCTTCGAAGTTTTCCAGGGTGTTCGGTCCCTTGCGATCGAACATGCAGATGCTGTGCATGACCTTTTCCAGCGGACCGCCAAAATGCCAGTCGTGGTCGTGCGGGTAGTAATAGTGTGGCGACACGGCCACGGGCAGGTCGTGAGCCTTGAAGGCCTTGAACAGTTTTTCCAGGTTTTCGACGGTGTTGTTCTCGACGATGCTCTCACCGAACACCGCCCAACTGGCGCCGGCAGGGCTGAGGAAGTCGTTCTGTGGGTCGATGACCACCAGGGCGGCTTTGCTCAGGTCGAGCTTGAAACCAGTGGCAGGCAGTGCGGGTTCGGCGGGGTCGGCGTACAGATGGCTCATGACGATTTACCTCTTGGGTGCTTGCGTGGATGAGACGTGAATGTTGCTTTATATAAATGACCAGTCGTCTTATTAATGAGGAAAAAAAACTCACTCCAATAGCCGAGGCAAGACCATCGATACGAAACGCTGCAGAGGTGCACCGTCGCGCAGGACCTTGCCGCGCATGACCGCACCTTCCCAGCCTTCGACGATGACACTGGCCAGCGCTTCGGCGTCGTGAGTTTCAGAGAGTTCGCGGCGCTGCTGCGCTTCACGCAGGCAGCTCGCGAGCAAACCTTCCCAGCGCGCCAGCACATCGGCCAGACGCTTGCGGGTTTGTTCGCTGCCATTGGACATTTCCAGGGACAGGTTGCCAATCAGGCAACCCAGGCTGTATTCATGCTCGCCGTGCTCGAGCACCAGGGCCTGGAAGAACTGGCCGATGCGCTCCAGCGGCTTGACCCGGGCGTCGTAGAAGATCGGCCCGTGGCGGGTTTCGATCGAGGTCCAGTATTCCTCGAGGATCTCTGCCGCGAAGTCTTCCTTGCTGGCGAAGTAGTTGTAGAAAGAGCCCTTGGGAATCTCGGCAGCGGCGGTGATGTCCTGGACGCCGCAGCCGTTGAAGCCACGGTTGTGAACCACCTGGCGGCCAATCGACAGCAAACGGGATCTGACTTCGAGGTTGACCGGGCGAGCCATTACAGAGACATCCAGTGATGAGAAAGTTTTAATAAACTAACTGGTCATCTATGTTTCGTCAACAGTCGAATTGACTGCCAATCAGTCCGCCTGCGCCATCTCGATGTACTCGAGCATCTTCTCGTTGCCATCGAGAATGTCACGGCAGATGGCCGCCCGTGCCGCCGCGCCATCGCGGCGCTTGAGTGCGTCGAGCACTTCCCAGTGATGGTCGATGGCCATGCGCTCGTTGAAGTTGCCATAGGCACGGGCGATCAGTGGGCCGGTGCGCATCCACAGGCTATCGAGCAAACCCGCCAGCACCGGCATGCGCGCGATGGTGGTCAGCGCGTAGTGAAATTGCTGATTGCACTTGAGAGCGGCTTGCAAGTCCTGGGCGTTGATCGCGGCGATGTTGTTTTCGATGCAGGCTTGCAGGTCTGCGAGTTCGCTGTCGGTCACCAGCGCGGCGGCCGTCTCCGCAGCCAGGCCTTCAAGCGCCAGGCGGATGCTGCGGATCTCGCCGTATTGCGCGGCGGTGAGGATGGGTACGCGGATGTCACGCGGGGTCTTGAGGATCAGCGCCTGTTCCTTGGCCAGTTGCAGGATCGCGTCGCGCACCGGTGTGACGCTGGTGCCCAGTTGTTCGGCCAGGTCGCGGATGCGCAGGCGGTCATCGGGCTGGAAACGCCCGGTGATCAGTGCCTCGCGCAGCAACTCGTAGATGCCACTGCCCAGGTAAGAGTGATTGAGGGTTTGAATAGGGTAGGGGTTGCTCATTGATCGCTCATCTGCGGCGGATGCCCGGCCCGAATGATGGAAGTTTCCGGCCGGGATTTCCAGATTATTTCAGACGTGCTGACCACCGTTGACATGAATCTCCGAACCGTTGATGTACGACGCGCCTCGGGTGCAGAGGAAATGCACCAGGGATGCGACTTCTTCCGGCTTGCCCAAGCGGTGCATGGGGATCTGCTGATCGACGATCAGTTCGGTCCCGGCAGACAGGATCGACGTCTCGATCTCACCCGGTGCAATCGCATTGACCCGCACACCGTGTGGCCCGAAATCATGGGCCATTTCCCGCGTCAGTGCGGCCAGTGCAGCTTTCGAGCAGGCGTAGGCGACCCCGGCAAACGGGTGCACCCTGGAACCTGCAATCGAGGTGACGTTGATCACCGAGCCTTGCGCCGCCTTGAGCTCATCGAACAGCCCTTGGGCCAGTAACGCCGTGGAAAACAGGTTGACGTTGAACACGCTGAGCCAGGTGGCGTAATCGGATTCCAGCACGCCCAATCGTGCGCCGGCTTCGCCTTTGGGTGAAATGCCGGCGTTGTTCACCAGGGCATCGAGGCGTCCGCCGAGTTTCTCCCGGATCAATGGCAGGCTGCGGCGCACTTCGTCGATGTCTTCCAGGTCCAGGTGGATGTGGTTCAACTCGCCTTCAGCCCAGGGGCAGCCTTCGGTCCAGTTCTGTCGCGAGGCCGTAAACACGCGCCAGCCCGCAGCGTTGAAGTGCTTCACCGTGGCATGGCCGATGCCACGGCTCGCACCGGTGAGGAGGAGGGTTCGTTGCTCGGTCATGCAGGCGCTCCTGAGGAAGGGGTGGAGTGGTGAGACTATACCAGTAAAAATTATGATGCATCATATTCTAAATATGTTACTAATGAGCTGCGCCTCGGAATCATCGCCGTGCGCCGGCCACTAGGTGCAAGACACCCGGCGCTGACCGAAATATTGCTGCCAAAAACAAAAAAACCACCTGCCATCCCTTAGCTGCCGCTCACGCACGTAGCGAATTCGGAGAGACGCATGAACAGCAAAATCGCAACTGTACTGATGCTTGGAATGCTTGCCGGCCCTTTGAGCGCCGCTGAAAAACTGACCGTGGTGTCCTTCGGCGGCAACAACCGCCAGGCCCAGGAAAAAGCCTTCTACAAACCCTTCACCTCGGAAAAGAAAGTGGCGATCACGGCCGATGACTACAACGGCGAAATGGCCAAGATCCGGGTCATGGCCGACACCGGGAAAACCAGCTGGGACGTGGTCGAGGTCGAATCCCCCGAGCTGTTGCGCGGTTGTAGCGAAGGCCTGTTCGAGCCATTGGACTGGTCGCGCATCGGCAAGAAAGAAGATTTCATCCCGGCCGCCGTCAGCGATTGCGGGGTGGGTATCTTCATCTGGTCTACCGTTCTGACATACGACCCGAAAAAACTCGCCAGCGCGCCACAGGGCTGGGCGGATTTCTGGGACGTGAAGAAATACCCCGGCAAGCGCGGCCTGCGCCGTGGCGCCAAGTTCACCCTGGAGTTCGCCCTGTTGGCCGATGGCGTGGCCAAGGAAGATGTCTACACCTTGCTCGGCACCGAGGAGGGCGTGCAGCGGGCCTTCCGCAAACTGGATCAGATCAAGCCCGACATCCAGTGGTGGGAATCCGGCGCGCAGCCGTTGCAATGGCTGGCGGCAGGCGACGTGGTGATGACTTCGGCCTATAACGGGCGTGTCACCTCGGCGCAGGCGGAGGGACAATCGTTTGAAATGCAGTGGAATGGCAGCCTGTACGACCTGGATCACTGGGCCATCGTCAAAGGCTCGCCGAAGAAGGCCCTGGCGGAAAACTTCATCGCGTTTGCCAGTGCACCGGTTCAGCAGAAGCACTTTGTCGAGGCCATTCCTTATGGGCCAAGCAACACCAAAACCGTGGCACTGGTCGATGAGGCGGTGGGCAGCAAACTGCCGACTTCACCGGATAACCTGAAGAACGCCCGGGCCACGGATGCCGAGTTCTGGATCGACCACGGCGAAGACCTGGAAGAGCGTTTCATCGCTTGGGCCAACAAGTAATGCAAGGGGCCTGCGCGAGCAGGCCACATCACCGAAGCGAGGAGTCATGAACAATGCCGCTTGAGAAAGTATCGGCGCAACCCTGTCTGCTGGAGGCGGCCCCTGCCCGTGTCAGTGACGGGCAGGTCCTTGGGGTCCTTGCGCAGCACTACGCGATCAGCGGAAAACTCGAGCAACTGGGCGGCGAGCGCGACCTCAATTTCCGGGTCATGCTCGCGGACGGTACGTCGCGTCTGTTCAAGTTGTCGCATCCATTGGAAAACCCGCAGGTCGTGGACTTCCATAACCAGGCCATGCTCCAGATCGAGCGTAACGATCCGGCGTTGCCGGTGCAGCGTGTCTTTGCATCACTCGGCGGGCGATTCGTGGAGCCGGTCGAAATCGAAGGCCAGCGCATGTTGGTCCGTCTCCTGTCCTTCGTTGACGGCTTGCCGCTGCACCGCGTCGCCCACACATCGGTGAATTTCAGGCAGAACCTGGGCCAAGCGCTCGCCCGGTTCGACCTGGCCCTGGACGGCTTCAGCCATCCCGCTGCCGGGCACGTCCTGCTGTGGGACATGCAACACGCCCAGCGCCTCAGGCCCCGGCTGAAACACATCGAGCCGGGCGTTCGTCGCGACCGGATCGAACACAGCCTGGACCGCTTCGAATCCCAGGTACTGGGCAAGTGCGCCACGCTGCGCCACCAGGTGATCCATAACGACATGAACCCGCACAACATCATCGTCGATCCGGATCAGCCCGATGTGTTGCGCAACATCCTGGATTTTGGCGACATGGTCCACGCGCCGTTGGTCAACGAGGTCGCGGTCGCGGCATCGTACCAATTGGGGGTGGCGGGCGACGTCCTGGCCCCGGCGCTGGACATGATCCGCGCCTATCACCAGGTCAATCCCCTCACCGGCGAAGAATTGCAACTGCTGCCGGTGCTGATCTCCACACGCCTGGCGTTGTCGTTGTGCATCAATTATTGGCGGGCCGACCTGCACCCGGACAATCGCGAGTACATCCTGCGCAACTCATACCGCGCCCAGGATGCCCTGGCGGGATTGTCCGCAATGGCACCCGCCGAGATCCACGACAGAATCCTTGCCGCTTGCACCCAGGAGGTTGGCGCATGAGCATGATCAACGGTTTCACTTCTGAAGATGCCGATCGCCTGTCAGACAAGGAAAAACGCCTTGTCGAACGCCGGGCACGGTTGCTCGGCCCGGCCTATCGACTGTTCTACGAACACCCCTTGCACACGGTGCGCGGCGAGGGCGTGTGGCTGTACGACGAACAAGGCCGGCGGTATCTGGATGCCTACAATAACGTGGCGTCGGTGGGGCATTGTCATCCCCGGGTGGTCGAGGCGATCAGCCGGCAGGCCGGGCAACTCAACACCCACACTCGCTACTTGCAGGAGGGCATGCTCGATTACGCCGAGCAACTGCTGGGCACCTTTCCCGAGTACCTCGAGCGGGTCATGTTTACGTGCACCGGCAGCGAGGCCAACGATCTGGCGTTGCGCATCGCCAAACAGTTTACCGGCGGCACCGGCGTGATCATCACCCGCTTCGCGTATCATGGCGTCACGGGTGATATCGCCGAGCTTTCTCCGTCGCTCGGCCCGAGCATGGTTCTGCCACCCCACGTGCGCACCGTTCGCGCCCCCGATGCTTATCGGCTGGGTGCGGATCAAGTGGCCTCGACCTTCGTGGCTGACGTCCGTGCGGCCATCGATGACCTGCGCAAACACGGCATTCGTCCGGCGGCGATCCTGCTCGACGGCATTTTCGCCAGCGATGGCGTCTTTGCGGGCCCAACCGGCTGCATCGCCGAAGGGATCGCATTGGCCCAGGCCGAAGGCCTGTTGTACATCGCCGATGAAGTCCAGTCCGGCTTCGCCCGCACTGGCCTGAACATGTGGGGTTTCCAGCGGCACGACGTGCGCCCCGACCTCCTGACCCTGGGCAAGCCGATGGGCAACGGCCACCCCATCGCCGGCCTGGTCGGTCGAGCGCAAGTGGTCGATCACTTTGGCCAGAACATGCGCTACTTCAACACCTTTGGCGGCAACCCGGTGTCCTGCGCAGCGGGGCAGGCCGTGCTGGACGTCATCCGTGACGAACAGTTGCAGCAGCGCTCGCACACCCTGGGTGAATGTCTGTTGACGGGGTTGCGGGAGCTGGCCGAGCGTTACCCGATCATCGGCGATGTGCGCGGTGCCGGGATGTTCCTGGGGGTCGAGCTGGTGACCGATCGCGCCACAAAAGCGCCTGCCGCCACGCAGACCCGTCAGGTGGTCAACGCGATGCGCGAGCAGGGCGTATTGATCAGTGCTGCCGGGCCGCTGGAAAACGTGCTGAAGATTCGCCCGCTGCTGGCCTTCGAACAGGAGCATGCGCACTTGCTACTGGAAGCGGTCGGCACGGCGCTGGAAGGGCTGCAGCCGTAGCGGTTCAGACGATATCGTCGATCAGGATATGGTGCTGCCCACGGCTGCAGCGTTCGATGCGCGCCTCGACCTTGTACACCGCGCGCAGCATCTGCTCGTTGATCACTTCATGGCTCGGGCCGCTGCCCTGAGCGGTGCCATCGGCGATGACCAGCACCTGATCGGCGAAGCGCAAGGCCTGGTTCAGGTCATGGATGGCGATGAACACGATGACTTCGCGCTTTCGCGCCAGGTCGCGCATGAAGTTCAGCACCTGGACCTGGCGGTGCATGTCGAGGGCGCTGGTGGGCTCGTCCATCAGCAGGATCTGCGGTTCGCGCACCAGCGTCTGGGCGATTGAGACCAGTTGTTGCTGGCCGCCGCTGAGTTCACCCAGGTTGCGGAATGACAGCGGCGTAATGCCCAGGGCGTCGAGGATCTCATCGACCAGTTTCAGTTCGTCATCGTGGACCACCCAACCCGGTGTCAGTTGCTTGCGCGCCAGCAGCACCGATTCGTACACGGTCAAACGGGCGCTGGCGTTGAGGCCCTGGGGCATGTAGCTGATGCCTTTCATGCCTTTTTCCGCGCCTTGCAGCTTTACCTCGCCGGGCCCGTCGATCAGCCCTGCCATGCGTTTGAACAGGGTCGATTTACCTGCGGCATTGGGCCCGACCACGGCGACCACCTGGCCGCCGACAAACTCGGTGGTGGTCACACCGCTGATGATCGTGCGCTGGCCATAGCTGGCGCCGAGGTCTTGCAGCTGGATCGTTACCATGAGTTTTTCTTTGCGCCGAGAATCAGAGAGATAAAGAACGGTACGCCGATCAGGGACGTGACCACGCCGATGGGGAAAATCGCGCCGGGGATCAGGGTTTTGCTGACCACCGAACTCGCCGACAGGATCAGTGCGCCGGTGAGCAACGAGGCCGGCAGGAAGAAACGTTGGTCTTCGCCAATCAGCATCCGCGCGATGTGCGGGCCGACCAGCCCGATAAAGCCGATGGTGCCGACGAAGGCCACGGGAAACGCAGCGAGCAGGCTGACCATGATCAGCGTCTGGAAACGCAGGCTGCGCACGTTGATACCGAAGCTGGCCGCCTTGTCATCCCCCAGCCGCAGGGCGGTGAGCGCCCAGGTGCGCCTGGCGAAAATCGGCAGGGTGATCAGGATCACCACACAGATCACGCCCAGCTTGGGCCAGGTCGCCTTGGTCAGGCTGCCCATGGTCCAGAACACGACGGCGGCCACGGCTTGCTCGGTGGCAAAAAACTGCACGAGTGCGAGCAACGCGTTGAACGTGAACACCAGGGCAATGCCGAGCAGCACGATGGTTTCGGCGGTGACGCCACGGCGCAGGCTCAAGAAGTGGATCAGCAGGGCGCAGAGCATGGCCATGATGAACGCGTTGGCCGGCACCATGTACTGCGCTGCCAGCGGAAACAGCGCCACACCGAACGCCAGCCCCATGGCGGCGCCGAAACTGGCTGCCGCGGAAATGCCCAGGGTGAACGGGCTGGCCAACGGGTTGTTGAGGATGGTCTGCATCTGCGCCCCGGCCAGCGATAACGCCGCGCCCACGGCGACCGCCATCAGTGCCACGGGCAGGCGAATATCCCACATCACCACCCGCACCTGCGGCGCGGCGCTGTCCGGTGAAAGCAGCGCACCGAGCACTTCGCCCAGGCTGTAGCTGGCCGGGCCCAGGGCCAGGTCAAGCAACACACTGCCCAACAACAGCAGCGTCAGGGCGCCGAGGATCAGGCGTTTGCGCACCACCAGGCGGCGGTAGGTGTCGCGCTGGACCATCGTATCGTTGATCGCATTCATGGCTTGATCTCGGGTTCGCCCAGGCTGACGAAATAGCCAGGCTCGTAGGGCACCGGCAGGAAGCGCTCATGCAACTCGCGAAACGCGGCTTGCGGATCGAGGTCTGCAAACAGCGTCGGATGAAACCATTTGGCCAGTTGCTGGATGGCCACGAACTGATAGGGGCTGTTGTAGAACTGGTGCCAGATGGCGTGGAAGGCCTGGCTGTCCTGCGCCTTGATTCCGGCATAGGCCGGGCGACCGGTGTACCAGGCCAGTTTGCGTCGGGCCTCGGCCATGTCCGCGCCCGGACCCACACCCACCCAATGCCCGCCCGGGGCGAAGGCTTCCCAGTTGGCGCTGGTCACGACAATCTGGTCAGGGTTGGCGACGATCACCTGCTCGGCGTTCAACTGGCCGAAGGTCGTGGGGATGATGTCCCTGGCGATGTTGTCGCCGCCGGCCATTTCGACGAAGCGGCCAAAGTTCTCGTTGCCAAAGCTCAGGCAGCAATCGTCGGTGTAGCCGCCGATGCGCTCGATGAACACCTTGGGGCGCGCAGGTTGGTGCGCGGCAATCACGTCGGTGACCCGGCGAATCTGCTGGTTGCGGAACGCGATGAACGCTTCGGCGCGTTGCTCCTTGCCGAACAATTGGCCGAACAGGCGCATGGTCGGCTCGGTGTTCTGCATCGGGTAGTTGCGAAAGTCGACGTACACCACGGGAATGCCCAGGGCGTCGAGCTTCTCGATGTAGCGCGCATCTTCGGTCGCGTGCTGGGCCTCGATATTGAGGACAATCACATCGGGGCGCTGCGAGATCGCTTGCTCGATGTCGAAGGTGCCGTCTTCAAACCCGCCGAAGGTGGGGATGTCGGCAATGCCCGGAAACTTGCGCAGGTAGGCGTTGTAGGTGTCGGGATCGGACTGGATGAGGTCCTTGCGCCAGCCGACGATACGCTCGATGGGGTTTTGCGTGTCCAGCGCCGCCACCAGGTACAACTGGCGGCCTTCGCCGAGAATCACCCGTTTGACTGGCAGGTTTACCTTGACCTTGCGCCCGAGCAAATCGGTCACGGTGCTGCGTGTGTCAACCGCTTCGTTGGCCAATGACGCCAGTGAAACCCCCAGCAATCCAGCAAACAGCAGCGCGGCCAGGGCGTGGCTGCGTCGAACAATGGTGAGCATGATCAAGGCCTTTGCATGTGTCAGAAATCGACCGTGGCCGACAGGAGCAGGGTGCGTGGTGAACCCTGGGAAAATGCGCCGTAGGAGGCGACTCCCGACCAATATTCACGGTCGAAAACGTTTTGCACCGTGGCGCGAAAGGTCGTGGGTCGCTGAGCGATACGCGTGGCGTATCGAGCGCCGACATCGATGCGCGTCCACGGGGCCAGTTCCTGGGTGTTGGCCTGGTTGACGTATTGGCTGGCGGTGTAGATCGCGCCGCTGGTGAGTGTCAGCCCTTCGGCCCAGGGCGTGTCCCACTCGGCCCAGAGGTTGGCTTGCACGTCGGGCACGCCCACCGGTTTGTTACCACGGTTGGCCGCCACGCTGGTCCTGGTCAGTTGTCCGTCCAACAGCGTCACGCCACCGAGCAGGCGCGTGCCTTGGGCAATTTCGCCCGACATGTTCAGCTCCACGCCGCGATTGCGCTGTTCACCCTGGACGGCGAACACCCCGGAAGACAATTCGCCGCTGGGCTTCTTGATCTGGAACAGGGCCAGGCTCGACATGAAGCTGCCGTAATCGAGCTTGACCCCGACCTCCTGCTGGCGCGACACGTAGGGGGCAAAGATTTCGCCGGCGTTCGAAGCGGTGCTGGGGGCGACGTCCCCCTTGCTCAGGCCTTCGATGTAGTTGTAGTAGAACGACACGTGATCCCAGGGCCGCAGCACGGCCCCGAACAACGGCGTGGTCTTGCCATCGTCATAGGCTGAAGTGACTGCACCGGCGGCGTTGTAGTTGTGGGACTGGATGTTCTGCTTGCGCAGGCCCAGGGTCACTTGCACGCGCTGGTCGAGTATCGACAGGGTGTCGGCCAGGGCGATGCCGGACAACTCGGTCGCCGACACTTTGGGCGTGGCCGGCTCGGCAATCGCGGGTTTGGGGCGATGGACCGGGTGGTAAATGTTCGACAGCACCGCAGGCCCGGACAAAATGCCCCGGGATAATTCATCGCGATAACGCGTCACTTGCAGGGCGGTGCTGTGGCTCACGGGACCGGTGTCGAATCGCAGGCGCGCACCGGCGTCGACCGTGTAGCGCCGGACTTCGAACTTGTAATAACCGGGGATCGACGAGGTGTCGCCTGCGGCGTTGATGATCGTGGGCGTCTGGTCGGACATGCGTGCGACCTTCGACTGGCCACCGCCTGCATGGGCGAACACCGTCAGTTGGTCGTTGAGGTCGTATTCACCGCTGAGCAGGGCCGACTTGTCGCGGGTGCTGGACCAGCCCCAGTCCTGGCTGACGCTGGTCCGGCCGTTGGCGGCAGAAGGGATTTGCACGCCCGACGCGATCAGGAACGGTCGGGACGCGGCGTCAAACCGTTCTTCCTGGCTCACCAGGTCCAGGCTGGTGCGCAGGCGATCTCCTTGATAATCCAGGGACAGCGCGCCGACGCCGACCTCGCGGTCCTGATCGTCGATCACCGTGTCACCTTGCTGCACGCTACCGTTGAGGCGCATACCGAATCGGCGCTCCTCGCCAAAGCGTCGACTGAGGTCCAGGTGACCGCCCAGTTGGGCGTCCTGGGCGTAACTGGCGGTGAATCGGGTCAGGTCTTCATCGAGAGAACGCTTGGGCACCACGTTGATCACGCCGCCCACGGCACTGTTGGGCGACATGCCGTAGAGCAGCGCGCCGGGCCCCTTGACCACTTCGATGCGTTCGGCGTATTCGGTGAACACCCGGTAGTTGGAGGCCACGCCATAGACGCCGTCGAAGGCCAGTTCGCCCAGGTTGCCTTCACCGACGGGAAATCCCCGGATGAAGAACGAGTCGACGATGCCACCGGTCTGGCCGGTGGAGCGCACCGATGAGTCGCGCTCCAGCACATCACCCACGGTCTTTGCCTGTTGATCCTTGATCAGCGCGGCGGTGTAGGTGCTGACGCTGAATGGCGCATCCATCACGGCGGTGTTGCCGAGCATGCCCAGACGGCTGCCAGTCGCCACCTGGCCGCCCGGATACACCGGTGGCAGGCTGTCACTGCGTGTGTCGATGCCGTCGATGGTGGTTTCCTCGAGGGTGACCCGACGTTGCACCAGTGTGTAACTGCCGTCGCTGCGCAGGACCATGTCCAGGCCACTGCCGGCGAGCAAGCGGGTCACGGCTTCGCGGGTCGAGCAAGATCCGGTTAGCCCCGGGCTGATCAAGCCCTCGGTCAGTGAAGGTTCGAACGACAGGGCGATGCCGGCATCCACGGCGAAGCTCGACAGCGTTGCGCCCAGAGGTCCGGGGGCGATGTTGTAGGCATGGACCACGACCGAATCCAGTTGCACCGGCGCGGCTGCCATCGCCAACGGGCAGGCAGCGCTGATCAGGGTCAGGCTCAGCAGCGCGCGGCAAATGACAGGCATGGATGGATGACCCTGTGGCGAGAGGCAATGGAGGTTTCTGTACAGGCCAGCCGAGATCGAAAAAAGTATCAGCCAGCGGCAGATTTTTTTTGGAGACTCAGGCCGGGGACAAGGTGACCCAGTACCCTCGCAGATGAGCGGTGGCGGTGACCGGGTAGGTTTGCACCAGCATGTTCAAGGTGCGCTGGCTGTCGCTGATCGGAAAAGCGCCGGAAATGCGCAGGTCGGCAATCGCCGGGTCGAACCTGACGAAGCCGTGGCGATAGCGGGTGACCTCAGCGACGAAATCCGCCAGGCGCATCTTGTCCGCCATCAGCATGCCCTGGGTCCAGGCGCTGGCGTTACGGTCAGTGGGGTTCGCCGCGCCAAAGGCCTGTGCGGTGAATGCCATGCGTTGTCCGGCATTGACGATCAGGGACTCGGCCTGGCGGTTCTCGGCCAGCACCACTTTGACGGCGCCTTCCAATACCGCAAGGTGGGTGAACGGGCTCAATTGGCGGACGATGAAACGCGTGCCCAGGGCCTGCATGTGGCCCTGTGCGGTACTGACCAGGAAGGGCCGGGCCAGGGGGGAATTGTCCGTGGCGGTCTGCACCAGGATCTCGCCTTCGCGCAGGCGGATCAGGCGCTGCTGGCTGTCGAACAGCACATCGACGGCGGTATTGGTGTTCAGGGTGATGCGAGAGCCATCGGCCAGGGTCCACTCGCGTCGTTCGCCGACGGCGGTGCGGTAATCGGCCGTCCACTGCTGCGATTGCGCCAGTTTCCAACTGCCCCAGCCTACCGGCATCACCGCCAGCAACAATGCCAGCTTGCCGAGGGCCGCACGGCGTTCCGGGTTGCTCGGTCGATCCAGCGCTGACATCGCCAGCGAAGGTGGCAGGCCGCCCAGTTTGCTTTGCAGCAACTGCGCCCGAGCCCAGGCGCGATCACGCTCGGGGCTGCTGACCTTCCAGTGTTCCCACTCGGCGCGTTCGCTGTCGCTCAGGTCGTTTTCACTCAGGCGCATCAGCCATTCGGCGGCTTCTTCGAGGACTTCAGGGGGCAGCGGCGGGTCTTTGCGCAGGATGAGCATTCATTCCACCAGCATCAGGCACTGCACGAACGCCTGCTTCATGTAACGCTTGACGGTGATCAGCGACACGTCCAGTTGATCGGCGATGTCCTGGTATTTCAGGCCATTGAGCTGCGACAGCAGGAACGCCCGCTTGACCAGCGGCGGCAAGGCATCGAGCATCGCGTCGATTTCGTGCAGGGTCTCCAGCACCACGAAATGGGCTTCCGGGGAGGGGGCTTCCTGCGGCGGCAGGTTGGCGAGGGCGTCAAGGTAGGCGCGTTCCAGTGCCTTGCGCTGGTACCAGTTGATCAGGATGCCCTTGGCCACACAGCTGAGGTAGGCACGCGGCTGTTCGATCACCGTGACCTGGGACGCGAGGATGCGCGCGAAGGTGTCCTGTGCCAGGTCGGCCGCATCCATGGCGTTGCCCAGTTTTCGTTTCAACGTCGCATACAGCCAGCCGTGATGGCCACTGTACAGGGCCTCAATCGCACGCAGATGCTGATCTTGATTCGCGGGGAGGGTTTCGCTCATGGCGCCAGGCTGACTTGTAATTGAGAAGTATTCCCAATGCTAGATGACTCGCTACCGGGAAAGCAAGTGCGATCATTGGCCCGATGTCCGCAGGGGCAGGGCGCGCAACGCCACGATGGGCAGCAGTGCGATCAGGTAGGCCGCGCAGACGAACAGGTAGGTGTACTGCAAACCGTAGATCTGGCTGAGCAAGCCACCGGCGCAGATGCCGGCAATCGAGGCGAACTGCGAGATGCCCTGGGCAATCCCCAGCACGTAGCCCTGTTGTGAGCTGTCAGTGGTTTTCGAGATCAGAGCCATCAGTACCGGTGTCGTCGCGCCCAACAATACGCCCCAGACGAAGTACGCCATGACAAATACGCTGGCGTTGCGGGTCACGCCGATCAGCGCGGTCAGGGCGATGCAGGCGATCACCACGTAGCGGATGCGCAGCAGCGAGTCTTGCGCGGTGCGGTGCTCGAAATAACGCGACCATGTCGTTGCACAGAGGATGAAACCCAGCGCCAGCAGGCCATAACACAGGCCGACCACCGAGTTGCTGACCTCGAAGGTCGAGCTGACGTACAGCGAAAACGACGTCTGTGGCAGCATCCGCGCCAACAGCAGAATGCCCATGACACACAACAACGAAAGCACCGGAGAACGGCGCCAGGCAGGGTCGTGGGATTGCCGGGTGGTGGCAGCGGTTTTCTTCACCGGCGGCACATCCGGTAGCGTCACGGCGGCGATCACCGTGCAGACGGCGCACAGGATCGAGGCGATGAGGTTGATCCAGAAAAACGTCGCGTAATCGAGGATCAGCCCGCCGACGACGGCCCCCAGCAAGGACCCGACGTTGGTCGAAATTTGCAGGATCGCGAACAGCCTGGCGCGGCGGGTTGGTGCTTCGATGCTGACGCCGTAGGCCTGGGCGGGGGCGATGTAGCCGGCAAACGCGCCTTGCAGGAATCGCAGCACCAGGATCACCCAGATATCGCTGGCAAAGGCCAGGCCCAGTTGCGTCAGGGACAAGCCGGCGAGGGCGCGGATCATCATCAGCTTGTGACCGTAGCGATCACCGATGCGACCCCAGAATGCGCTGGTCAGCATGATGCCCAGCATGGGCCCGACGTACACGGCGATGCTGGCGAAGCTGAAAAACGAGGCCGAGTCCGTCAAGCCGCGCAGGTGCACCGGCCAGAACGGCCCGCTCATTTCCATCGCGCCCATGGAGACCAACTGGATCGCGAACAGAAGATAAATCAGGACTCTGACGCTCGAGCCCTGAATGACACCGGCGCTGGGCATGGGACAACCTCGCTAGTCGAACGGGAGCGGGGGAGCGGCAGAACATCCTCGCATCACCCGGCCAAACGGCGTGCATTTGACCCGGCTCCGGCGATTGCCGCAACCGGATAAACCCACCACGTGATGCCCGTGAGGAAAAATCGAAGCCGGGTGATACTTTTTTTCGAGCTGGCTGGCATTAGGAGTGATTCCCATTTCCTACCTCCAAGGAACCTCACGCCATGCCTGTTGCCAGTCGACCTTGCGCCGAGCGCGCCCTCACGCTCGCCATCCGCGCGGCCTTGCTCAATGTTGCCCTGATAGCCGGGAGCACCAGCGCCTGGGCCGCCACGGCCGGGCCTTCGGGCAAGCCGGAAAATCCTTCAACCGGTTCGTCGAACGAGGCACCGAACCTGACCCTGGACACCACCAACATCAACGCCCGCTACGCCGGGCCCACCGCGCTGCCCGCAGAGTTCACCGGTGGCCAGGTAGCGCGCGGTGCGCGCCTGGGCATGATGGGCAACAAGGATGTGATGGACACGCCGTTCAGCGTGACCAGCTACACGGCCAAGACCCTGGCCGACCTGCAAACGGTGACCGTGGCCGACGCCCTGCAACGGGATCCTTCGGTGCGCTCCACCGGGCAAACCGGCGGCATCGTCGACTCCTTCTTCATCCGTGGCTTTGCCATCGGCGAAGGCAACCTGGGCGAACTCGCCTACGACGGCGTGTATGGCGTCGCGCCCAACTATCGCGCCTTTACCCAGTACACCGAACGTGTCGAAGTGCTCAAGGGGCCGGGTGCCTTGATGTACGGCATTTCACCCAACAGCGGGGTGGGCGGCGTGATCAACATCGTGCCCAAGCGCCCGCTGGCCGAAGACCTGACCCGCTTTACCGCCAGCTACGAGTCGGACTCCAACGTCGGCGGTCATCTGGATGTCAGCCGCCGCTTCGGCGACGAGAACCAGTTTGGCGTGCGCTTCAACGGCAGTTTGCAGGGTGGCGATACCGCTGTGGATGACCAGGAGCGTGCGGTGAACATCGGCGCCATCGCCCTGGATTATCAGGGTGAGCGCTTGCGCCTGAACCTGGACTTCATCAGCCAGAGCGAAAAATTCGATGGCGCATCACGGCCATTCACCATCGCACCGGGGGTCGAGGTGCCTTCCGCCGCCAATGGTCGTACCAACGTATCGCAGAAGTGGGGCTGGTCCGACACCAAGGAGCAGTCGGCCTTGCTGGGCGGCGAATACGACCTGAACGACAACCTGACCGTGTTCGCCCACGCCGGTGGCGGCAAGTCGGATGTCAAACGCTTGTCCGACCAGGTGCCTCGCATTCTCAACGATGCAGGTGACACCAGTAATATTCCCGGTTACTACAAATTCAACGTCGACCGCTCGACCGCCGATGTGGGCCTTCGCGCACTCTTCGCCACCGGCCCGGTGACCCATACCACGACGCTCATGGCCACCCGTTATCAGGATGAACTGTCCCGAGGCATCACCAACGGTACCGACATCCGTTCCAACTTCTACCACCCGGTTGACGTGCCCAAACAGTACCTGGCTGCGCCGAAGGTGCTGCGCGTTTCCGAATCGGAACTGTCCGGCGTGGCGTTCACCGATACCCTGGGCATGTTGGATGACCGCATCCAGTTGACGCTTGGTGTGCGCCGCCAGGACATCGAATCGCGTAACTACAACGCCGCCGGCTCAGTCAGTTCGCGCTATGACGACAGCGCCACGACGCCGCTGGTGGGCGTGGTGGTCAAACCGTGGGAAGACGTGTCGCTGTACTACAACTATGTCGAAGGCCTGAGCAAAGGTGACATCGCCCCCGGCACGGCGGCCAACGCCGGTGAAACCTTCGCTCCGTATGAGTCCAAGCAGCATGAATTGGGGGTGAAGTATGAGCACGGTACGTTCATGACCACCCTGGCCCTGTTCCAGATCGAAAAACCGAGCGGCGAAGTGGGTGCGAACAATGTGTTTTCGGTGCAGGCCGAACAGCGCAACCGTGGCGTCGAACTCAGCGTATTCGGCGAAGTGGCACCCGGCACCCGCCTGATGGGCGGCGTGACCTTCCTCGACGGCGAACTGACGGACTCGGCCACTGCGGCCAACCGCGGCAACAAACCGGTCGGCGTACCCGACATCCAGGCCAACCTCTGGGCCGAATGGGACACCCCTTGGCTGGAAGGCTTCACCCTGACCGGCGGCGCCATCTACACCGACAGCCAATACGTCAACCAGGCCAACACCCAGGAACTGGATGCCTGGACCCGCATCGACGCCGGCGCGCGCTACGCCACCAAAATCGAAGGCCGGCCAACGACGTTCCGCGCCACCGTGCAAAACGTCTTCGACCGCGAATACTGGTCGGGCGTGGCCTCGTATGGGGCGTTCTCCCAGGGGTATCCGCGTACGTTGCAGTTGTCGGCGACGGTGGATTTCTGAGGAGGGTCAGGCGGTGGCTTTAGGCTTGTTCGTTCAAATTTGCGCAAGCAACCACGAACGAAACGCCACCAGCGACGGCAGCATTTCGTTGCGTGGCGGGTAGGCCAGGTAATAGCTGCGCTGGCTGGCGAAGGGCAGGTCGAGGCTGATCAGCTCGCCGTTGGCCAGTTCGTCGGTGACGAGGATGCGCGGCACCAGGCCGATGCCGATGCCGGCCCTGACCGCCTGGATCAGGTGCGAGGTCAGTTCGAAGCTCGGCCCCAGGCGCATCATGCGATGGGGCAGGTGGTGATGGCTGAACCACTCGCCCCAGACGTTGGCGTTGGTGGCGACATTGAGCAGGGTCTGCGCGCCGATGCGCTCAGCCGACCAGTCCTGCTGGGCTGCGGCGGCTTGGGGGGAGATCACCACCAGCAGTTCTTCGGTGTGCAGCCGGTGGCTGATCAGGCCGGGCAAGTCGCTGGAGCCGACGACGATGGCGGCATCGATGCCGCTGGATTCGAAGTCGATGGTGTCGATCCGCGAATGGATGTGCACCAGCATGCCGGGGTGGTTCTTGTAGAAATCGTGCAGGCGCGGTAACAACCATTTCGAGCCGAAGGTCGGCAGGGTGGCCAGGCGCAGGGTGCCGCTGCCGGACTGATAGGCCATGGCCTGCAAGGTCGCGCTGCGAATACGCCCGAGCGCTTCGCTCATTTCCCGTTGATACAGTCGGCCGACATCGGTCAATTGCACCTGGCGCCCTTCGCGGCGGAACAGGGTCAGGCCCAATTGCTGCTCCAACGCCTGTACCTGTCGGCTCACCGCGCTTTGGGTCAGCGACAGTTCCATGGCGGCGCGGGTGTAGCTTTCATGGCGGGCGGCGGCTTCAAACGCCAGCAGCAGCGACATCGACGGCGTGAGATGGCGGTAATTCATTCATAAAACTCATCGATAGCGGCAGAAATATCCGTTTGTTGCGTGACCGAGCCTGCGGGATCATTGGCGTCTATAACGACCTGAGGCTGATCTATTAATGCTCAGGCGACAAGTATCATGAAATTTCCGTGAAGAGACCACCGCCATGATCGCCCAGCTGACGACCGCGTCCCCCGCGCAGCACTACCCGGAATTCCTCCAGGCCCTGCAAGCCAGCGGCTTTCGCGGCCAGCTCAGCGCCGACTATGCCACCCGTACCGTGCTGGCCACCGACAACTCGATCTATCAGCGCCTGCCGCAAGCGGCGGTGTTTCCGCTGGACGCCGACGACATCGTGCGCATCGCGACGTTGATGGCCGAACCTCGTTTCCAGCAGATCAAACTGACGCCACGGGGCGGCGGTACCGGGACCAACGGTCAGTCGCTGACCGACGGCATCGTCGTCGATCTCTCGCGCCACATGAACACGGTGCTCGAGATCAACGTCGAAGAGCGCTGGGTGCGCGTGCAGGCGGGCGTGGTCAAAGACCAGCTCAATGCTGCGCTCAAGCCCCACGGCCTGTTCTTCGCCCCGGAACTGTCCACCTCCAACCGCGCCACCGTAGGCGGCATGATCAACACCGACGCCAGCGGGCAGGGCAGTTGCACCTATGGCAAGACTCGCGATCACGTGCTGGAACTCGACAGCGTACTGCTGGGTGGCGAGCGTCTGCACAGCCAGCCGCTCGGCGAAGCGGAGCTGGAGGCGGTGTGCGCCCAGCAAGGACGCATTGGCGAGGTGTACCGCACCGCACGGCACATCCAGGAAACCCAGGCCGATCTGATCGAGTCGGTGTTTCCCAAACTCAACCGTTGCCTGACCGGCTATGACCTGGCGCACCTGCGTGACGAACAAGGTCGGTTCAACCTCAACAGCGTGCTGTGCGGCGCCGAAGGCTCGCTGGGCTACATCGTCGAAGCCAAGCTCAACGTGCTGCCGATCCCCAAGTATTCGGTGCTGGTCAACGTGCGCTACAGCAGCTTCATGGACGCGCTGCGCGATGCCAACGCACTGCTGGCGCACAAGCCGCTGTCGATTGAAACCGTCGATTCCAAGGTGCTGCTGCTGGCGATGAAGGACATCGTCTGGCACAGCGTCGCCGAGTATTTCCCCAGCGACCCCGAGCGCGCCACCCTGGGTATCAACCTGGTGGAGTTCAGCGGCGAAGACGTGGCGCAGGTCAACGCCGACGTGGCGGCATTCGTCGAACACCTGCAAGCCGACAAGACCATCGAGCGCCTGGGCCACACCCTGGCCGAAGGCGCCGAAGCGGTGACCCGCGTCTACACCATGCGCAAGCGTTCGGTGGGGCTGCTGGGTAACGTCGAGGGCGAAGTGCGCCCGCAGCCGTTCGTGGAAGACACCGCCGTGCCGCCGGAGAAGCTCGCCGACTACATCGCCGAGTTTCGCGCCTTGCTCGACAGCCATGGCCTGGCCTATGGCATGTTCGGCCACGTCGACGCCGGGGTGCTGCACGTGCGCCCGGCGCTGGACATGAAGGACTCGGCCCAGGCGGCGCTGGTCAAGCCGATCTCCGATGCCGTGGCCGAGCTGACCCAGCGTTATGGCGGCCTGCTGTGGGGCGAGCACGGCAAGGGCCTGCGTTCGGAATACGTCCCGGCGTTTTTCGGCGAGCTGTACCCGGCGCTGCAATCGCTCAAGGGCGCGTTCGATCCGCATAACCAGCTCAACCCCGGCAAGATCTGCACGCCGCCGGACGCCGAACAGGGTTTGCTCAAGGTCAACGAGGTGACCCTGCGTGGCGACCTCGACCGGCAGATCGACGAGCGCGTCTGGCAGAGCTTCGGCAGCGCCGTGCACTGCAACGGCAACGGCGCCTGCTACAACTACGACCCTAACGACGCCATGTGCCCGTCGTGGAAAGCGACCCGCGAGCGCCAGCATTCACCCAAGGGCAGGGCGTCGTTGATCCGTGAGTGGCTGCGTCTGCAAGGGGCGGCCAATATCGACGTGCTGGCGGCGGCACGCAGCAAGGTGTCGTGGCTCAGTGGCTTGCCTGCGCGGCTGCGCAATAACCTGGCGCGCGCCCGTGGCGAGGCGGACTTCTCCCATGAAGTCTACGACGCGATGGCGGGTTGCCTGGCCTGTAAATCCTGTGCCGGACAGTGTCCGATCAAGGTCAACGTGCCGGAATTTCGTTCGCGTTTCCTTGAGCTGTACCACGGTCGTTATCAACGCCCGTTGCGCGATTACCTGATCGGCTCGCTGGAGTTCACCATCCCTTACATGGCCTATGCACCGGGCCTGTATAACGCGGTGATGGGGTCGAAATGGATCAGTCGTCTGCTTGAGCGCCACGTCGGTATGCTCGACAGTCCGCTGCTGCATCGCTTCGACCTGCAAAACACGTTGACCTGTTGCAAGGTCGCGGTGGCCAGCGTGCCGGCCCTGCGCGAACTGACTGCTGCGCAGCGTGACCGCAGTGTGGTGCTGGTACAGGACGCCTTCACCCGTTACTTCGAAACGCCATTGCTGGCCAACTTCATCCAGTTGGCGCATCAGCTGGGTTACCGGGTGTTCCTGGCGCCCTACAGTGCCAACGGCAAGCCATTGCATGTGCAGGGCTTTCTCGGCGCGTTCGCCAAGGCGGCGATTCGCAATGCCACTCAACTGAAGGCGCTGGCTGACTGCGGCGTGCCTTTGGTCGGCCTGGACCCGGCGATGACCCTGGTCTATCGCCAGGAATATCAGAAAGTGCCGGGGCTCGAAGGCTGCCCGAACGTGCTGCTGCCTCAGGAGTGGTTGCTGGATGCGCTGCCGGATAATCCTCGTCCGGTCAGTCAGACCTTCCGTTTGCTGGCCCATTGCACCGAGAAAACCAACGCCCCGGCCAGCACTGGGCAGTGGCAAGCAGTGTTCGCCAAGCTTGGGCTGAAACTGGTGACGGAAGCGACGGGGTGCTGCGGCATGTCCGGCACCTACGGCCACGAAGCGCGCAACCAGGAAACTTCGCGAACGATTTTCGAGCAGTCCTGGGCCGGCAAGCTGGACAAGCCTGGCGAGGCCCTGGCCACCGGGTACTCCTGCCGCAGCCAGGTCAAGCGCCAGGCAGACAAGCAATTGCGCCATCCGCTGGAGGCGTTGCTGGAGCATTGTGGGCGCAGCTAACCGGACCTGCTTGCACCCCCCCCCTCTGTAGGAGCGAGCTTGCTCGCGATAGCGGTGTGACATTCAACATGGATGTCGGCTGATCCACCGCAATCGCGAGCAAGCTCGCTCCTACAGGGGACGCGGTAGCTTCGGATCCACTGATCCGCACTTTTTTGTCCCGCCTGCCACTGTCGCCAAGCCCTGCGCGCTTCTAAAGTCGAGGGATCTTCCCAAGGGAAACCCCGCCCATGTACAGCCCGTTCGCTGTTCCAGGCTCCGCTCGACAATTTCATGATCGTCTCTACGCCGGCGAAATCCTGCGCATCAACGAGGCGCCGGCCATGCTCGCCCTGGTCGAGCACACCCGGGCGATGCTTGAAGAAGCGCTGCATCCCTGGCCGCCGACCCACATCCATCGCCATCTGAACCACGAACAACAGGCCGTGCTGTTCGCCAAATGCCAGGGCGCTTTTGCCGGTTCTCGCGAGATTCAGGGGCTGTGGCGAGCGGTCATCGAAAGCCAGGGCCTTGAGGCGCAGGCACTGGCCTGCGACCGATTGCACCTGCGCTTCCAGCCGCACCGCGAAGCTGATGCGCGTGCCTCACGGGCACGAGTGACGGCAACCATTGCATTTCACCGAGACACCTGGGGTTCGAACCTGTACGCGCAGACTAACTGGTGGGCGCCGATCTATCCGATCACGGCAGGGCGAACGTTTGCGATTTACCCCAACCTCTGGCAGCGCGCACTGCGCAATTCCAGCGCCGATTTCGATATGCGCGCCATTCTCCAGCGTTCCCACCAGGACGGGCGCAACACGGTGGATGCCGATGAGGCCATCCCGCATTTGCTGGAACCGATCGATGGGCAAGAGGGCATTGCGGTGCAAATCGAGCCGGGCAGCCTGATCGCCTTTTCCGGCGCGCACGCCCACGCCGGCGTTGGCAACAGCACCGGGCTGACGCGCATCTCGTTCGAAACCCGCTCGGTGTTGATCGCCGACGTCCTGGCCGGGCTCGGCGCGCCGAACGTCGACGGTGATGCGCCCTGGCAAACACCCGGGCTGTTCCGCCGCATGAGCGACGGCCAGCGCCTGAACGATGTCCTGGGCTGTCACTTCATCGAACCCTACCACCGCTCCCACAGGGATTTGGGCTAAACACACATTCTGTGAGCGGCCCGGCCTCCTGTAGGAGCGAGCTTGCTCGCGATAGCGGTGGGGCAGTCAGCGTTGATGTCGGCGGTGCCATCGCGAGCAAGCTCGCTCTTACAAGGCTTCGGAAATGCTTGAGATGTTATAGGGTAACAATATAAGGTGCTCGCCCCCGTTCCTGTAATGCGAATACCCCATGACCCTCGCACCACCGCGTTCCACCGTCGTCCGGCTTCTGAGCATCGATGCACTCAGAGGCCTGGTGATTCTGTTCATGCTGCTCGACCACGTGCGCGAAACCTTCTTCCTGCACCATCAGGTCGGCGATCCCATGAACGTTGCCACCACTGAACCCGCGTTGTTCTTCAGTCGCACCCTGGCGCACCTGTGTGCCCCGGTGTTCGTGCTGCTCACTGGTCTGTCGGCTTGGCTGTACGGCGAAAAGTATGCGGGCAAGGGCGACGTCAGTCGTTTTCTGTTCAAGCGCGGGCTGTTCCTGGTGGTGCTCGAATTCACCCTGGTCAATTTCGCCTGGACCTTCCAACTGCCGCCAAGCGTCATTTACCTGCAAGTGATCTGGGCCATCGGCCTGAGCATGATCGCGTTGTCGGCGCTGGTCTGGTTGCCGCGTCCGGTGTTGTTGCTCTTGAGCGTCGCGATCATCGCCGGGCACAACCTGTTGGACACACTGCATTTCCCGATCGAATCGGCCATGCACATTCCCTGGGCGATCGTGCATGATCGTGGCTGGATCGAAATCACCGAAGGCCTGCGCCTGCGTACCTCCTATCCGCTGTTACCGTGGATCGGCGTGATCGGCCTGGGCTACGCCATGGGGCCGTGGTTCGGGAAAATAGCCGATGCCGGCGCACGTCAACGCGCGTTGCTGATCAGTGGGGTCGTCGGTCTGGCCGGGTTCTTGGCCTTGCGTTTACTCAACGGCTATGGCGAAAAATCCTGGAGCGTGGGCGAGTCGCCCGTGCAAACGCTGATGAGCTTTTTCAACATCACGAAATACCCGCCGTCGTTGTTGTTCCTGGCCTTGACCCTTAGCGTCGGCTGCTTGCTGCTCCTGTGGTTTGAACGGCAACGTCCATGGTTGCGTCCGCTGGCGGTGTTCGGTTCGGCGCCGATGTTCTTCTACCTGCTGCACCTGTACGCACTGAAAGTGCTGTACCTCATTGCGGTCGCGCTGTTCGGCCTGAATCAGGGCAACTGGTTTGGTTTCAGTTCGATAGGTGCGGTGTGGTTGACAGCGGTGTTGCTGGCCATCGTCCTGTATCCACCGGTCAAGGCCTTCGCCGCATTGAAGGCGCGCCGTCGCGACCTTGCCTGGCTCAAATACCTTTGACCGTGCACTTTTATAAAGCCCCATTGCTGTGCGTTGCACTATGCGAAGGCAAAACACGAGGGCGACAGGGACTGGAAACCTGACGCCCAAGTGCCCGTAAATCGGGGCGTTCAGCCACGATGGACGGGATCTGGCACAAACACTGCAATACACCTGGCAGGCCCACCACAAACGCAGTCGAGTGGGCAGCTCGCTCGGTCAACGACGATCGAAACAAGGGCGACATCGGTGGATCAGGCATAGCTGTCTGGGCTCAACACCGCAAAAGAACAGGCAAAGACGCCTGGAACCGCAAGGTTTCAGGCGTTTTTTTTTGCTTTTTGAACCGTTTTAGCCAGGTGCTCCTTATGAACTCCAATGTTGCCGCGTTGAACAAATTGCAAACGCTGATCGTGATCGGCAATGGCATGGTTGGCCATCACTGCGTCGAACAGTTGATCGAGAAGGGCGCGCTTGAGCACTACCAAATCCATGTGTTCAGCGAAGAGCCGATGCGTGCCTACGATCGCGTGCATCTGTCGGAGTACTTCACCGGTCGCGACGCCGAATCCCTGGCCCTGGGCGATGCCGCGTTGTACCACACGCCCGGCGTAACCCTGCACCTGGGCGTGCCGGTGCTGGAAATCGACCGTGCCACCCGCCATGTGGTCACCGCACAAGGCGGCATCGCCTACGACAAACTGATCCTGGCCACCGGCTCCTATCCGTTCGTGCCACCGGTGGAAGGCGCCGAGGGCAATTCGCGCCTGGTGTATCGCACCCTCGAAGACCTTGACGCCATCCGCGCCGCGGCCGCCAATGCCCGTCGTGGTGTGGTGGTCGGCGGCGGCCTGTTGGGCCTGGAAGCGGCCAATGCCCTGAAAAGCCTGGGCCTGGAAGCCCACGTTGTGGAGTTCGCCCCGCGCCTGATGCCGGTGCAACTGGACGACATGGGTGGCCTGGCACTCAAGGCTCAGATCGAACGCCTGGGCGTCGGTGTGCACCTGTCCCGCGCCACGCAGTCGATCAGCGCCGGTGACGAGTATCGCTATCGGATGAATTTCGCCAACGACGAATTCCTGGAAACCGACCTGATCGTGTTCTCCGCTGGCATCCGTGCACAAGATGCGCTGGCTCGCCAGTGCGCGCTGGAGATCGGCCCGCGCGGCGGTGCCGTCATCGACAACCATTGCCTGAGCAGTGATCCACATATCTACGCCATCGGTGAATGTGCCTCGTGGAACGGCAGCCTGTTCGGCCTGGTCGCGCCGGGTTACCAGATGGCGCGCAACGTCGCTGCCCAGTTGTGCAACGAGGTGGCAGAACCCTTCATGGGCGCCGACATGTCGACCAAGCTCAAGTTGCTGGGTGTGGACGTGGGTTCCATCGGCGACGCCCAGGGCAGCACCCCGGGCTCGCGCAGCTTCCAGTTCATCGACGAAACCAGCGCCAGCTACCGCCGGCTGGTGGTGGATGCCTCGGGCAAATACGTGATCGGCGCGGTGCTGGTCGGCGACAACAGCTACTACGACACCTTGCTGCAATACGCCCAGAACGCGATTGCCTTGCCAGCGGAACCGGCCGGCCTGATCCTGCCGACCTCCGAAGGCGCACCGACCCTGGGCCCAGGCGCATTACCGGAGTCGGCGACCATCTGCTCGTGCCACAACGTCACCAAGGGCTCCATCTGCTCAGCCATCGACGGCGGCTGCACCGACCTCGGCCTGCTCAAATCGCAAACCAAGGCGTGCACCGGTTGCGGTGGTTGCGCCGGGCTGCTCAAGCAGGTCTTCGAACATGAGCTGATCGCTCGCGGCGTCAGCGTCGACAAGAGCCTGTGCGAACACTTCGCCTACACCCGTCAGGAGTTGTACGCGTTGGTGCGAGTGGAAGGGGTGATCAGCTTCGAAGAGCTGCTGGCCAAGCATGGCCGTGGCCACATTGGCTGCGACATCTGCAAGCCTGCCGTCGGTTCGATCCTCGCGTCCTGCTGGAACCAGCCGATCATGGACGCTTCGCTCGTGCCGTTGCAGGACACCAACGACACCTTCATGGCCAACATGCAGAAAAACGGCACCTATTCGGTGGTGCCGCGCATTCCCGGTGGCGAAATCACCGCCGACAAGCTGATCGCCATCGGCGTGGTGGCGAAAAAGTACGACCTCTACACCAAGATCACCGGCGGGCAGCGCATCGACCTGTTCGGCGCGCAACTGCACGAATTGCCGGACATCTGGGCCGAGCTGATCGAAGCCGGCTTCGAAACCGGGCATGCCTATGGCAAGTCGACCCGTACGGTCAAATCCTGCGTCGGCAGTACCTGGTGCCGCTACGGCGTGCAGGACAGCGTGCAAATGGCCCTGACCCTCGAAGACCGCTACAAAGGCCTGCGCTCGCCGCACAAGCTCAAGTTCGCGGTGTCCGGCTGCACTCGCGAATGCGCCGAAGCGCAGAGCAAGGACGTCGGCGTGATCGCCACCGAGAAGGGCTGGAACCTGTACATCGCCGGCAACGGCGGCATGCGCCCGCGTCACGCCGAACTGTTCGCCACTGACCTGGACGACGACACGCTGATCCGCTACATCGACCGCTTCCTGATGTTCTACATCCGCACCGCCGACAAGCTGCAACGCACTTCGGTATGGCGCGAAAGCCTGGAAGGCGGCCTGGACTACCTCAAGGACGTCATCATCGACGACAGCCTGGGGCTGGGGGCCGAGCTCGAATCGCAGATGCAACTAGTGGTCGACCGCTACGAATGCGAGTGGGCCAACGCCCTGCAAGACCCGGAAAAACTCAAGCGCTTCCGCACCTTCGTCAACGACAAACGCCCGGACCCGGACATTCACTTTGTCCAGGAACGTGGTCAGCGGCGCCCGATCATGGCCGCCGAACTCA
Organism: Pseudomonas sp. MF6776; assembly: GCF_016613125.1. Classification (NCBI taxonomy): domain Bacteria; kingdom Pseudomonadati; phylum Pseudomonadota; class Gammaproteobacteria; order Pseudomonadales; family Pseudomonadaceae; genus Pseudomonas; species Pseudomonas sp. MF6776. The sequence goes on along the minus strand of NZ_JAENSQ010000042.1, from coordinate 1,024 downwards.
ACCTTATCCCGGTCACCGAGGAGACAGTCTGATGAGCCAATTCAATACCCAACGCGTGCAAGCGCTCGACACCTGGCAAACCGTGTGCGGCCAACAGGATCTGGTCAGCAACTCCGGTGTAGTGGTCTGGCTGGACGGTGCCCAGGTGGCGCTGTTCTACCTGCCCGGCGCCGAGGGCAAGACCTTGTTCGCCATCGATAACCATGACCCGCAATCCGGGGCCAACGTGATCGGTCGGGGCCTGGTTGGCAGCATCAAGGGTGACCTGGTGGTGGCGTCGCCGATCTACAAGCAGCATTTTCGCCTGGAAGACGGCAGCTGCCTGGAATACCCGCAACAACGCCTGCGCGTCTGGCCGGTGCGGTTGAACGGTGATGCGGTGGAAGTCGGCATTTATTGACGGCGCCAGGAGACGTTTATGAAAACAGCCGCACAGTTGCTCAAAACCAAGGTCGTGCAAAACCAGCAGGTTCACAGCATTGCCCCGGACCAGATGGTGCTCGATGCCTTGAAACTGATGGCCGAGAAGAACGTCGGCGCTTTGCCGGTGATCGAGGCGGGCCAGGTGGTCGGGGTGATCAGCGAGCGTGATTATGCGCGCAAAGTGGTGCTGCAGGGCCGCTCATCCGTGGGTACGCCGGTGCGCGCGATCATGAGCGCACCGGTGGTGACCGCCGACAGTCAGCAGAGCATCGAGCGTTGCATGGCGGTGATGACCGACAGCCACCTTCGTCACTTGCCGGTGGTGGAGGGCGGTGCGCTGATCGGCTTGCTGTCGATTGGCGACCTGGTCAAGGAAGCCATCGTCGAACAGACCGACCTGATTCGCCAACTGGAGCACTACATCCGCGGGCACTAGGACTACCGGGAGATGATCCCGTGATCGATGGCGTACTTGGGGTCGTCTCAGAAAACGGAAAATAAAGCACGCTAAGCGTGCGTGGAGGCTGGCACCCAGCGGTACAGCGTCGGAATGGACACGCCGAGGTTCTTGGCCACGTCCTTGGGCGGCACCCCGCTGGCC
>NZ_JAENSQ010000041.1:0-34148 GCF_016613125.1 Pseudomonas sp. MF6776 | reverse complement strand
GAGTCAGCTGCCGGTAATGCGTAGTCATCTGCGCTTGAATCCTTCGGTGTGAGAGCCTGGATTCTACCGGTGGCTGGCTCTCTGCCTCTCGTTTCAAGCGTTGCGCTTATTCTATGAATTCAGGGGCGACGCTTTTCCAAAAGAATTGACAAATAAGAAACGATTTATGCGCGAACGAGCCCAACGCAAGTCAAATAGCCACAAACTGGATGAGATCCCCGAAGCTGTGATCCAGCAACTCGGCAAGCGCTCGGATCGCGATCTTTCGGTTGAATGTGGTATTTCGGCTTACTTCTTGAAGCAGAAGCGTCTTGCCTTGGGTATCGACCAGTTCAAACGTGGTGTATACCCCGAAGAAATGGTTCAACTGCTGGGGAAAGTTACAGACCGGGAAGTCGGTGAGCAGTTTGGGTACCATATCGCAAGCGTCTGTGCACTTCGAAAAAAAATGGGCATCGCCTCCACGGTTAAGCCTGCAACTACACCTACTCAAACTCCCAACCCCAAAAAGCGCGAGATAGTTAATTTGCCGCAGGAGCTGATCAGTCAACTGGGGGTGCGATCTGATCAGGATCTATCCACCGAGTTTGGTTTCACGCTGCACTACCTGAAGAAGGAGCGGAAAGCCCGGGGTATCCTGAGTGTAAATGTGCCTAAGTACCCCGAAGAAATGTTGTCCTTGCTTGGGAAGGTACCCGATCGTGATTTGGTGGCCAGGTTTGGCTACTCATCAACCACACTTTCAATACTTCGAAAGAAGTTGGGGATCAAGCGGCACCATAAGGTCTGGACGGCCGAACGCATTGCGTTACTCGGCAAAATTAAAGACTCAGAAGTCGCGGCCTTGCTCGGCGGCGCCTTTACAAAAGGTTCGGTCGGTCAATGTCGTCGCTCCCTGGGGATACCCATTTGCCGAGGGCCAAGGAATGGCGCCCCAACTGCCCTTTTCCTCTCGCTCAGTCGGGGCTTAACCACCGGGAAGATGGAAGCAATGCCAAGTACACAACCAGGTGAGACCGGACAATTGACTCAATTTCCGCCAGTCCCTGGGTCAGAAGCCAATTCGCTTCAAGCCTAAGACAAAGGAATAAAAAAAGCCCCGGCATGCTGGGGCTTTTTTGTTTGACCAACTAACGCTTAGAAGCGATAGGTCAGGCCGAGGCCGAGGCCGTGTGCGCTGTTTTCATACTTGGCGTTGTAGGTGGTGTTTACACCTGGGGCAAGAGGCTTCGAGTGGCTGACTTTAACGTCTTCTTCCATCAGGTAGGAGTACGCCATGTCGACAGTGATGTCTTCGGTTGGGCTCCAGCCTGCACCGAGGCTGAATACTTTGCGGTCGCCAGTCGGGATACGCGGCGAACGGTCCTCGTTGTTGGTAGGCGATTGGTCAACCGAGAAGCCGGTACGGAGTGTCCATTCCTTGTTGAGCTTGTAGCTAGCACCGATGGCGTGGGCCCAAGTGTCGTGCCAGTTCTGTGGCTCGCTGATAGTGCCAATCGCGCCAGCGCTACCGCCCAGCTGCGCTGGTACGCCACTATTGTTGACGGTAATGTCCTCTAGACGGCTCCAACGGGTCCAAGTGCTGCCTAGGTATAGGGTCCAGTTCTGGTCCAGCTCGTGGGTAACGGAGAAATCCACGGACTCAGGAGTCTTGAGTTTCAGCGAGGCATCGAACTTGCTGCCACTGAAAACGCTGAAAGGAGCACCAGTGATCCTTGTTTTGCCCTCGAGCTTGTAATCAACCATCGAGTGGTAAGTTAGGCCTAGACGCGTGCTGTCAGTGGCCTGAACCATGACGCCTATGTTGTAGCCAACGGCAGTGTCATCACCGCTGATTTTCACTTCACCGTCGTTAGTACCAGCAAAGTTACTACGGACATCAGACTTCAATGTGCCGTCAATACGGTTGATGGTCGGACCGAAACCGATCGAAACCTTGTCATTAAAGGCGTAGCTGACGGTCGGCTGCAGGGTCACGACCGAAACTTTACTATAGCTACCGAAGTATCGGCCGGCGAAGCCGTTTTCATAGTCGGTGACCAGGCCGAACGGTGCGTAAATACCGAATCCGAATGCCCAATGATCATCGATTGGCTTGACGTAATAGCCCATAGGTACGCCGACGGTCGGAACCATATCGCCATCGAAGTTGCCACCTGGAGAATTGCTGCCGTCTCTGCTGATATCTGACTTGGCGAGAATGGCAGCCGCGCCTACGGTCACTTGTTCGCGCTTAAGGCGTGCCATGCCGGCAGGGTTACCAAATACAGTGCTGGCGTCATCGGCAGAAGAAGAGCGGCCAGCAAAACCAGTGCCCATCCCACTGATGCTTTGTTCGTTAAGAGCGAATCCAGCAGCGAAGAGTTGAGTGGATGCCACGGCCACAGCGAAACCGATGGTGTTTTTGAAAAGCACTTTTTTCATTATTATTAATCCTTGGTGATCAGCGCCGACGAAATTACCAATAAAATGCTCGCAGCGCCATAGCCTGTATTGCCTGTATTGCCTGTATTGCCTGTATTGCAGGAGATAGAGCGGTTTTGTAGGACAATCCAACACAATTTAGTGAACCTTCCGGAAATATTATTGGAAGTGTTAACAGGTGATGTATGCGTTAGGGAGTCACAGGACTTTCCAGCTATTGGCGGGTAATTATGATCAGAGCAGCCATTGTGCTTGGCACAAAACATCGCCTCATCTCAGGGGCGCAGAAGATTCTTTTGTGCCAAGGGCGGCACAAACGAGGGAGTCGTAAGCGAATTTATTCTGAGTGCTCAGCGCGACCCGTCTCGGTCAGTCAGAGATGACTGGACTTTCTCGGTGGGTTGAAGCAGTAACCGCCCGACGTGCCATCCATTAGCATTGGCTCGGAGTGGATCTGGGCACGCGATAATTCCGCCCATTGCTCGGCATTTTGGCCTAGGTTTGTGAGACAGCCAGGGGCATCGTCGGCATGTCCGTACAGTGCTGCCGGTATGGTCCCCGCCATCATTCCGGTGCTGATTGTTGCGGCAAATCCAAGCGCCAAGAGCGTTGCAATCCCCAAACCAGTAGCGATTGTTTTTTTCGTAACCATGGTGGTGGCCTCGTGAAATCTTTCCCCTCGAGGCTACCCATTCGGCCTGGTGGTAGCGGCCCTATCTGAGACATGTCAGGGGCATCGGTCACCAATTATGAGGCACTTCGTTCGTGCCGGTGTGGCCTAAGAGTCCAGCAGTTGCAGAAAACTGTGCGATTGACCGCGTGTCCCTCGCGATTTCAGGAATAGGCAATCCTGCCTATGCAAGGCATTAGGCAAGGTTGCCTACTTGTCCAGTTTCGGACCCGTGACCAATGGCTGTGCTTCTACGCGTCGGATGTCCCGAATGCTTCCTCTAATGCCGGATTGATCCAGAAGCCTTGGAATGAACGGAAGAGTTCGGCGGCTCCACGCACGTACTGCAATGCACTCTCGACGCAGATCCAGCGACGTTGATTCTCTTCAGCTGCTCGACCGGTCATGGCCCGGCCTGAAAAAATATCAGCGACCAAATCGCCGGGCTCTGTCAGGAATTTGATAAAAAAATCAGGTACAGCAAATGGCCAGCCGGCGCCGTGCTGAGTCAGACCCAGGCTGGTTAGCGCTTTTCTGTGTTCCCGTCCGCGGGCACAGGAGTGGCCAATCTGGAGCGTGTTCTTTGGGATGGCGCCGTTGGTGATTCCGCCAAAGCTTCCCGGGCGGACCCGATAAGCGCGATCACCATAACTTGTGCTTCGATGCTCACCACCTTGACTCAAAAGCTTGGCATGGCGCTCAGTGTGAGGCCTTAGCACCCTTCGATTATCTGCCTTACACAAAATAGGATCGCGGGCAAACCACAGGCATGGTTCCCACGAAACATTGAGTTGTTGGCGCGTCCGACTTGACCACTGCATTGGACCTGGTGCCTTCGACAAATTTATCCATGGAACCCTGTCCATGAGCGTCAGTCCCAATCGGTCCTCGAGGGCAATAATTGTGCGTTCCAAATACGTGGATCTGCCTGGTGATTTTTCGAGGAATGAATCATTGGTCATGTTCAATACGAGGCTTCCAGTTGCCGAAATTTTCGGCACGATGGGTTCAAGGACCTGGCAGATAAAGTCGACAAATTCACTCGCCGTGGGGTTGCCATACGCTCGAGAAATTCTCAGGGGGAATGGGGGGGAAGTCAGGACGAGTTCAATCGGCTCATCGAGCCCGGCCAAAGCGTCTGGAGACGTTCCCCACAAGGCCAGTCCGAGGTTGGTGCTGAACCCAAGCAGGGTGACGCCGGGTGAGGGCTTGTTCAGCCCCTTTTTAGCCTTCTCGGTAAGCTGCCATAGCCCTCTGGCACCTTCGACCCGCTCAACCACTCCAAGCGCTTTGAGTGACTGTTGTTGCCAGCGGATCGATCGCCGGGTTGTGGAGTGCAAATCGCCGGCGGCGCCGATCGGGCTCCGAGCGTTCATCACATGGTCAGGAATCTCGGCCGTGCGGCCCACGATGTGATAAAGCTCATCGTTGCTTAGAGGGCGGTTAGGGTTTGCCTTAAAGGCATTTTCAACATGCTCAAACAAATCGAGTTGGGGTTTTGCCGGGGGAACAGTCATTGGATTGCGGCCTCGGGTTGCTAGGCTGTAGGGGTAGAGTTGCATAGCCCGCCGCGGTAACGATGCGAGCGTATGTATTACCGAGGGGTCATCACCTTTGATGGGGAATAGCTCTGTCTCGCCCCCTTGAGCTCGACAAAGGGGGTGAGACGTTAAAAGGCTCAGTTGATCATACGGAGAATGGCATTCTGCTCCGGGTGGGGTTTCGCTTCGGCCTGGACCTTAACGAGTTCATCCTCGTTGAGCGGCCGTGTTCCATCCTCGGCACTGGCGTCGATGATGAAGCCGTACCTGCCGCTAACGGCTTCTTTCAACGCAAAGTAGTAATCGTGCAGCATCAGGTTGCCGGCCTCGTCTTCATTTTCGATGGCAGTGGAATTGCAAGCCGAGAACGCCATCAGGTTTGCGACAAACGAGGCAGCTTCCATGGTCATACTCTCCTCACTGTGCCCGTATCTGACGACATTCTTTGCGCCCTGATCCGGAAGGATCAGCGCAAATGCGCCATTGAAGTACTCACGAATTTCATAGCTTCCCCCCTGGTACTTGCTGCCCAGGAGATAGGCCATGGCGTTTAACACCATCTGCTCCCACGCGACGCAATACACACCCAGTTTTTTATGGAGTGCATCGGGAGTGGTCGGGGTGGTGGTGAAAGGCTGAGCAGTATCGATTTGTTGAGGCATAGTTAGACTCCCTTGAGCAGTGATATGTGGAGTCACGCTCTCACAGCTTTCCAATATGCAAGTAGGGCTCACCGGCGCAGCAGTACTTGCGCTTTTCGCTTGTGGCCGTAGTCTTGCTTCTGGATTGATTTTGCGTGGTTCCTTGTCCGTCTGGTACGCACATGGAGAAAAGGTCGGTGGCCTCACCACCTAAGACTTGAGGGAATATGAGATTGACAATGATCGAGCAGCGAACAACACCTGCGATCACTATTGCCCATTGGCGGACCTGGTTAAATGGTGCGCTCCCCATATTTCTCAGGGTATTGCCGCTCTATTTTCTGGTCACTTTTTTGGCCGCCATGATTGCAATTGTACTGTTGCTGACAGTGGGTAAGGCCGCTTTCCACATCTTCAGTTTGGGGAGCCCCCTCGTATTTTTTGTATTGGCACTGTGCTGTTGGAAGGCTGGGGCAATCCCTGGTTCGCAGCTGTTTACAAAGGCTATGGGCCCAGGCTCTCCTTGGCGGAACTTTTTCAGGCTGGCCACGCCCCTCGCACTGATCATTGGTGGCTTGCTAAACGTCGTCGCGTTGGGGGCAATGCTTAGTTCCGATATTGCCGCCTGGCAAACGGGATCTCTCCCGCGGTTTGAAATTCCTAGCCAGCTGTTTGGGGAAGGGAAGAGGAACCTCCTGGTTATCCTCTACACGAGTGCGGTCGAGCAGCAGCTCAGCATCATGCCTTTATTTATCATCATGGGAGGGAAGGTTGAGCCCTATCTGGTCGCCGCGATGATGTCCGGGCGCGTCACCTGGGAGAAGGCCAAATTGATGCAGGAAGCACTGTCGAAGCGCGACAAATTGATTCTAGGCCCCATGCGGCTATTGGTGATCTGTGGCGTTCTCCTACAGGCTTCTGCGAAGTGGTTGGACGCAACGACGAACTCACTTGGAGTGGCTCTGCTTCTGGTCAGCATTTGCGGCTGGTTGTTCTACTGCAGCCTTGTGGCCTCAGCGGCTGAGGATCTAGTACCGGCTGAGCGCTGAGATTGTGCAGGCGAAAAAAAACCCGACACAGTGTGCCGGGTTTTTTTTCGACCACGCTTTCGCGAGGGTCAGTGCTTTAGCCTGGTATGCCAGTTGCCTGGAAAAACTCTGCAGTGCAGAGTGGAGGCGAGTTAGTCCTTTCGTTCGGGGGAGCCCTACTTGATGTAACTATCTCTCATACCATCTTGCAGCTGCAGTTGTTATTTGGGACTGAAAACTTCCCGAGGCACCGACTGCGGACCTCGCTGACCAGGTCTAAAAAACCTTGGCCCGGAACTACACCGAAGTGTTGAGTTCCCGCTTACTGACAGCGGCAGCCATCTGAACGTCTAGAATTTGTTCCTGCTGTGCAGGAGTCAATGACTCGTATTGGAGGCATTGCTAATAGGTAACCGATAAATACGGCGGAGCTGACGCCAACACCTGAAATCCACGAGGTCACGGCATTTAAGTAAGGATTGTTCGGTTTGCTATATGAGCGAAGCGGCTAAAGCGCGGCGAGGTTCAAACAGCATTGAAGAGTGCCCCAGGCTGAATCCTAAAGGTTCAGGTAGGGTCATAAAGATCGGATGAAACGCTGGGTAGGTGCTGCAAGCAGCTTGGCTTTCGCCGATCTGGTGAGCTAGCACCAGAGAAAGAGTGAGCATAATGCCAGTGGGCCCCACTGTGAGCAAGCAGTGCCCCGGAGGTTTCGATGGTTTTTCAACTTGTAGGCATCAGACATAAAAAACCCCTCGGAAGGGGTTATGGTTTTCATTGTCGCGGCAAGCGTCAGCCGCGCAGCCAGGAGTCGACCGTGCCTGCACCGTATTGCTCCTTCCAGGCTTTCAGGCCGCGGTGGTTACCGCCCTTTGTTTCAATCAACTCGCCGGTATGTGGATTCTGATAAACCTTGACCATACGTGCGCGGCGGACTTTTGGAGCTGCCTGCTTCGCGCCATTTTTTGCCGGGGTAGGGTCAAGCAGGTTGATAATGTCGCGCAGACTTTTTTGATACTCACCCATCAGCTTGCGCAGCTTGCCCTCGAACTCCAATTCGGTTTTCAAGCGGTCATCGCTGCTGAGCTGCGCCAATCGACTCTGAAGCTCCTTGATAGCATCTTCGGTCGCACGGTACTCATTTATCAGGGACATCGTAATTCTCCAATTGATCTTAAAACTAAGATTGAAGGGTAGCCGCAATGTGTGCTGTTTAAGCTAACCCTGCTGGTCCGCGGAATTCACATACAGAATCTTACACCAGGGGCATGAGATCAATCGGTTAGTTCGCGAACAAAGCCGTCACAGATTGGGACCGTACCTGTCGATCATTAGCTCCCACATTACAATTGCTTTCCGAGGAAAGAATCTTTTGAGGCTGTCGTGAGCCAAAAAAATACAGCACTTTGCAATGACAGCGACAAAAATGCCCGCTCAAGGCGGGCAGGTGTGTCGCGGGATTTTCCGGGATTCAGTTATTTTTGCCGAGCCCCGACAACTTCATGCCAGGTTGCTGGTTCACCAACTGAAGCATCTGCTTATCAACGTCGTTGACTTCCGAGCAATCTAGCGCTTGGAAGCCAGCATGCCCAAGCATTTTGGCTGCAAGGTTCGGATCACCCAACCGGGTGGCCAGCGCTGCGGCGGTGACAAATCCGTGCTCATAATCACTTAGCGCTTTGAGTGTTGTGCTCATCATCTTTTCCGTATTTAGTTGGGCAACATGCTGGAGCGATAGAGCGCTGACCCCGCCAACAAGGTCGCGCTCGGTTGCTCCAAAGCAGCACGGATCATTTCTTCGGCCGATTGCCCGGTGGAGTCATGCACGGCCTGGCCAAGTCGCAGCAGCTCAAGTGGAACGGACTGATCGCGAGCCTTTGTTGCGAATTCATACTCCTTGGCCTGACCGTAGACCGTGGACGCATTGAAGCGGGTGCACAGCATATTAATTGCTTGCACCTCGGCCTCGGGCAGGAGGATCGTTTCCCCATCACAAAAGACCTGACGGACGCCTTTCAGAGCGTCGATGGCATCCAGATATCGCGATGGATCTACCGTTGCGGAAACTGATGGATACTCGGGGTATTCGTGCTTCATGCCGGATATTCCGTGAGGCTTGTTCAGTCGTTGTGAAGGGGCTGGACGCTGTTCTGTAGGCCTTTAGCCGTATTTGCGGGCTAAGGTTAAGCCACCAGCTCAACCAATGGAATGCGATTCATATGCATGGTGTAGCCCGTCCGTTGCTCAAGTTCGACGTATTGTTCAAACAACTCAGGGCGCGCAATCCGACCATTTCGCAGGTCAGCTTTGGAAGCCATCACACAGAAGACGCAGCTAAGGCGATCATTGCCCAAGGCATAGGCGTAGTGGGGTTTCTGCCCGGCTACCGCGATGGCATCGAACACTTCGGTAGCACTCATGTCATGGATCGGAAGCCATTCGAACCATGTGTGCACGGAGTTGCTTATTCCCATACGGCTGAACGCAGCACGCTTGGCGCGGCCCGGAGACTCCTGAGCACGCAGCCCAAGGCAGTTCACGATGGTCTTGAATCCGTTGGCCTTGGCGTAGCGTCGGACCTCACGCTGGATCGGGCCTCGCTTCAGGTCACTTGTGCACTGGCGGGTTGTGGCTGATGGCCAACTCGGAACTTCCGGGCGGCTCTCATACCTGCGCTCGACCATTTCCAGCAGCGTCTTGGAAGCTGTGGCCACAATGAACGGCAGTGCAGCATCGGCCGCTTGATCGCGGGCCAACTCCATGGCTCCAGGCCACTCCATGGCACCGAGCGAAGCGTGAACAACAAGCAGTTGCGACGCTGGCACGCGCTCCAGCAGTCGGATTAACTGAATTTGTGAATCCTTGCCTCCAGAGTGGTTGGCTATAAAAAGCGCTCCATCCTGGATCAGTCGATCGACTTCATCCTCCCAAGAGGCGCGAATACCCACGTCATCGCCAAACAACATCTGCAGCTGAACAGTCATGTGTTTTCCTCTGTACGGGTTGCCGTAGAAGGCACCTCGCCAAACCTCAACTCGATGTGGCAATTCTCCCACGTCAGTGCGAAATGCAAGCCCCAAACCGCGCCCCAAAACATCTGGATCTAAGCCGGTACCAAGCCATAGACCTACCTGATGGTGATGTGATCGACGTTCGGTGGGGTGGTCGACCGCTCTGTACTAAGCCCCTAAGGACAAGCTGCTATCCCGGGACTTGCATTTTCAGAACTGGTGTCACCATGACGTCAAATATTGGAGGTGCTCTATGACTACCGAGTCTTTCAGTCAGGACCTAGCGGCCCTGATCAAAGCTGTTCCGACTCTGCATCTGAAACCCGGCGAACTTGACGGTGGTGCGCCGGCTATCTTTGCCGGTAATGAGCCTGTATTTCGCTGCAGATCTACTGAGCTCGGTCACCGATACGCCGCTTTGGCGGTGATTGCATTTGAACAATTGGCGGCAGGCACAGAAAAGCCCGTGACTGCGCCGAGCAAGGCGGAGCAGGCGATTACTCCGGTGTGCTCAGCTGCGGCACATGCTGACCTGGCGCAACGCGTCTCCTCGGTCTTGTCTTTGCAACCCGAGCTGGCATCAAAGGTGCCGTTGTGGACCAAGTTGGTGGTCGCGGCCGTGGCTCCCTTTATGGTTGGGGCAGACAACGAGGCACCAGAGCTTTCGAGTTCTGGAGGCGTTGCTGTGGCGCAGACCAAGGCCGAAGTGGGGCCCCAGGATGCGATCCTTGGATTCATCTCATGGCTATCCGACTCGGGTAAGCCAGGCGAACAATTTTCACTTGAGCGGCTCGCTGAGCTTGCAGGCGATTGGGAAGAAACACATGCTTGAACAACACACATCCGCACCTGTGGTCTGGCCTGACTTCACGGATTCCGCGCCGGAGCTGTTGACCCTGGTAAAGCGGTTTCTTGAGGAGGCCCACGTAAAGCACAAGCTCCATCGTGGGGAGCCCGTGAAGACAGCCAGCAAGGGGGCGCAGCGCCTCATCTCGTGTGATGCGGTCCTCTCGCAAGTGCAGTACAGGCCGGACCGCTATAACGCATTGCGGTTTGATTTCAGTCTCTACATGGGCCACGGATTGTATGGAACGGTCGGGACAATCAGCGTGATATCTGCGCTACAGCAGGAGCTTTTGTCCAGGGTGGGAGCGGTAGTTGACCAGTCTAAATTCTCAATCATGGACACAGGTTTTGAAGCGGTCCTGAGCAACGGTTCACTATCGGTCTCGTGTGAGATGAGGCCGGCGGGGGCAGTGCTTAAAGCTCATCTATGGGTTCGTGCCAGTGCTCTGGACCCAACCCTGCGCCCAGAGTATTCTTTCGTCTCTTAAGCATGACGGCAGATTGATCTGCCTGCATGAGGCCACTTGGCCACCAGCTGTGTTACAGCAACCATCAACCCTTGCGGGCTATTTCCCGCTAGGGGAGGGGCTCGTGAATTTCCATGGAGTCCCTCAATGAATAGTTCCCAATTTCTGGTCTTGTCAGCAATCATTCTTTCCGGTTGCGTTGACATGCAGCCAACTGTGAACACATCTCCCGCCGTGCCTGCTCGTGTCGTTCCCGTGTGCCAGCAGTACGGAGGCTCTTATCAGTGCCAGTGGATTGAGTTGACATCTCGGCACACGAATCCCGTTCGGCCTTCGGATCGTCGCATAGTCCTCTAAGCGCAAATAAAAACTGGACTTGCTGGTCATTCGTTCCTTTGTCGGCTGTAGCCCAGGACATCATAAAAAAATCAAACCCCCGGTCGCGTCAGTGGCCGGGGGTTTTTTGTTTCAGATCGTGGGCTGGTGTTTAGAAAGCGCAAACAGGCCCTGCGCGATTCGCCATACGGACCAAATAAACCAGGCCGTGAGGACGATGTAGCCAACGCCTACCTTAACCGTAAGTCCACCCAGCACAACCCAGAGCAGGCTCCAGCAGCAGAGTCGAACTTGGGTGCGAAAATGTGTGGCGAGAACTTCATCAGGACATTTTCTGTGAAGGAGGGCGATGATTGCCCCCACTAAAGCAGTGATCCCGAAGAAGTATCCGGAGATGTAGAGCAGGTAGATCAGCAAGGCAACGCGCTGAGCAGGCAAGGCACGGGCTATGTGTTTCGTGACCGACATAAATACTCGTCAATTTTCCAAGGCAGAGGTGCCGCGCGACAGTAAGGTCCCCACACGGATGCTCACCATAGTCACATCCTTCTATAGCGGTATTTGTCGAGTTGGCCCCGTCCCAGGGACCAAACCCAAGCTCTCACGTTTGTGGCACCTGAGACCATAAGCGTCATCCTTGAGTTTTGGACACCGTGATGCTGAACGATCAAAGAGGTGAAATTTTGGGCGACTCAACCGGCGCCGATCACTCGCAAGAATGGGATTGTTTCAAGTGGGCCTTCTGGTTCGACTCTGATGAGAAAGGATTGGCCCGAGGGGTCCCGGAAGGCGAGCTCAATGAGTTTTTTATCCGCTTTGGCGGCTCCTGGGTCATCACGCACCGGTATTACAGAAGACCTGGTTACGTTGCCTCAGTGATTGTCGAGGCCCTTCGAGAATTTATCCCCCAGAACTTTTGGCTCGACTGTATCTACCGGCAATACGAAGGCCACGACATAAGTGAAAGGGATGGCCGCTGGTACGGCGATGTTCACGACCCGAAGTTCCCAGATGTCCCTGCAGAGATTGGAACCGATTGGCGACTCGATCCGCTTAGGCAATCGGCGTCAGAACAGGCGCAGCGTCTGCAAGAGGGAAGGTGTCCGATACATGGGATCAAAATGAGCTTTTCAGGCTTTAGCATGTGTGACGACCACCCCCTCGTTGTGAAATGCACCCGGCAAGGTTGCTCGGTCATTGGGCACCAAGGCCGCGGTTACGTAACGAAACTGGCTAAAAGGATCGTCGGTACCTGCTCACTATGGTGTGGGTAACACGTAGCCGTCGAAACCAATTTGAGGTGACAACCTTTAGCCCTGATTTGCCTTACAGGCCATTTACATCAACCGCAAGTAACATCTGGATGCGCTATGAAGAACGTAAACGCTGACGGCGAGACATTGGTGAACGAGGGCGGCTTTACCAGGGGATCATATCTTCTGGTCTGCAAGTGGCTTGGAGGATTAGCGCTTCTCTGTCTAATCGGCTATCCAGCGGTCAAGGCACTAAACAAGCCGTGGCAAGCGGCGTCCGTCGGTGAAATACGAACTGTGATCGCCGAGTCCGCCTGCGCGAAAAAACTGCTCGCCGATTGGAACAGTAGCGCTCAAGCAATCACGCACAGGGATCTGAAACATGTAGCGGATCTCTGTCAGCCGGTGGATCAACAGAGCAAAGCGTTCAACTAAAAAATTTGCACTTTCACGGCCTTGTGGTCTGATTTAGAAAAACCAAAGAGAGGTCCAAGGATGAAGTCCATCGGATACACACTGATCGCTGTAGCTATCGCTTCCCTGGGTGGTTGCGCCGCGTACGACGGCGCCAAAAAGGCTCAAGTTGATGGATTGGGAACGGCACAGTCTGCGTCAGTGCAATACGAGTTTCGCGCTGCAGATGAGATGACCATCAAACACGCAAACAGCCAACCTCAGAAGTTTGCCAGCACTGCGACGGCAACCGACAAGGTCTTTGCAGTAATGGGGATGCCGTCCTTGAAGGCTGCCCCTGCCGGCTCGTTCACAGGCACTCAGTTGCGTCAGTCGACCAAAGAGGAAACGATCCGCTATATGTCGACCGACTCCTCGCGTCCAAGCTCAACGGGTAAGGACCTTGAGGCAATTGGCTTAAACGCCATTGGTGGAGATGTGGGGGGCGCCGGCATGGTGCTGAGCCTGGTGGCTGGCTCTCCAAAATTCGACCCTCGCGTCACGCAAGGTTATGTTGTCTGCTTTATGCCTAAGGTCGACGGGCAAGACATGGCTACGGCCGTGGCGGGGTGCGGGACGAAGATGGAGGCCATGTTTGCCAAGACAGTGGTCGACGTTACCAAATCTTATGACTTGCCCAATGGACAATTCAGGTTGGGCAAAATTGAGACCACGGCTGGCATGAAGGCGGCCAAAGTCTTCATGGGGCACCGAGGTATCCTCGCTGCAGACGGTTACGCCCCAGTAGATCGTGGTGGGTTCCCTGCGCGAATCGTGGCTATCCCGGTTGGGCACGAAACCACGAACGGCTCGGCCTCGGGGTCGCTCTTCGACTCGATGGTGCTCAAGACCCGTGGTGAAGTGACGTCTGAGCAGCTGGCTGCCGCCCTGTCCAAGAACCTGCCGAACGATACTGCTTTTTACCTACCCGACAGTGAGCGTGGTCCATCTGCGTTCTATTGATACTGGGTCTGCCTATCCGATTGTGTCCCAAACCAAACCGGCCAATAAAAATGCCCTCTTCGCAGAGGGCATTTTTTTGTCCAAAGAATTCTGTCAAACCTTCGCATCTGGGTAGAACGAATGATCGCCGGTCGAGCTCCATGGCAGCGATGGCCAGGGGTATATGGTAGTTGGAGATGGGACTTAGGCGGGCACCATTTCTGTGGACTGTATGGAGGCAAGCTGGTTTTTCACGCTCGCGATTAGCAGCTCCAGTTCGTCCAGTCCCTCAAGATATTGGCTCATGCCGTGTATGAGTTCTTGGTTGATGCTTCGATTATTCGCTCGAGCTTTTTCACTGATCCTCTGAAAGATGAAGTCGGGAAATCTTGCAGTAAATTTTGCTTCATTTGTCGTTACGTTCTTTGTCATGCGCGCTCCTGTTTGTATGCAAACAACCATGGCTACACGGTCGTGTGGAATTGAAAGAGTCTTCTCGCACGCCCAGTTGGGTTAGCCGGTCTCAAATAACCTCGCCGGCAATAGTCAACGATACTCATCATTGAAAGTTTCTAATTCGCCCCTGGACGGGGCCACCATTGGGCCCATCTAGCAGGTTGCATATTTCAAACTGTCGGCATGATTCAGGTGATGAAAACACCCTGGAGGTTGACGTGACGAAAAGTGAAATATTGCTCATGAGTGCCGATGACTACATGTCCGGCTCTCAGCTTCAGTTCTTCCGCGAACTGATCAATGCCCGTATCAGCGAACTCCGTATACGTATCGGCGATTGGAGAGAAGAACTTGAGCGTTTGGAGAACGTGCCCGATCCTGGTGACGCCGCGACAATCGAAGAACAGCGTCAAAAGGTAACCAGCTCGATCCGGCGTGACTCATTGGCCCTGAGTGAGCTTGTGGAGGCTCTCAGTCGAATTGAAGAGGGCAGCTACGGATACTGTGAAACCGGGCCTCAGATCGGATTGCGCCGGCTGCTGGTACTGCCATCGGCCAAACTGTGCGTTGAGGAGCAGGAGCGCCGCGAGGCGCGGGACCGTCATCGCGCAAAATTCGCCGCCTGAAACGTGTGGGGTTGACACCAACAACAGTGGTGCGTCAACCCCTATTCCAAGAGCGTGATGAGCTGATTCAAACGCAATCATCAGGCAAATAAAGGGGCTAACCACCACAAACGTGGAAGACCCAGAGGTGATAATGGCCAACCAAATGCTAGAGAACGAGACCATTAACTTGAAAGACCAGATCGCCCTTAAGGCAGAGTTGTTGTTGATGCGTAAAGAGGCCCGCTGCGTACTTCACCTATTCGTCGAGGAACGGCAAAAGTTGAGATCGGCTGAACGCGCACTGGGTATTTTGGATGCGAAGGGGAAGGGGCAGGGACTTCCAAGGGATGACATTTTTGTCTATCAAAGTCACTTGGCTCAAAGCCGATTCTTTGCCACTCGAATGAGTAATCTGGCGGTTACCCTGGCTGCCTATGGTCACAGGATAATTGCGCTGCTGGACGCACTCTCACCAGTCTTGACGCTGGTTCAGCGCCTGGATCTCATTGGCGCTCAAGCGAAAAGCCTACCTGGTGTCGGATGGACCTCGGCTTCACTTGTTCAATTAGTGACTCGGTACAAGGCAGAAGATTCTTCTTCCTGCAGCCGTGGTGTAATGGGCCCGCTACTGGCGTGTGTGATGGCGAGTCACGGCGAGTTGATCGTGGCCCGGAAATCGGTGCGACAAGCCATGCAGATCCATTCCCCGATACTGCCGTCAGTTGCTTCTCTCATGCTCCTTGCCGCACGGTAACCGAGCCAGTTTGAGGGGCTGATTAGCCCCTTTCGGTTTTCACGGCTGAGTATCGTCTCCTGCACTAGATACCACTGCAGGAACAGCCATGCTCAACCTCAAACCGCTCCTCCCGGCTATAGCCATCTCAGTCGTCCTCTCCCAGATTGCAACCTTTGGCGGGCTTGCAGCATTCAACGCCTGGCAGGGCGGTCGATATCTCGATGACAAGGTGGCCGCTGCTGTCGACGATCTCATTTTCCAGCGCGAGCTTAAGGAAATTGAAGCCTATGCCAGTGCCCAGTATGCCCGGTACCCCAAAGCGGTCGACACGGTGCCAAATGACGCGCGTGTATACGGTGACCTGAAAGCTCGGTTTACCCTGGCCGAGTTCTCTGACATGGAATGTCCGTTCTGTAAGAAGCTGCACCCAACAATGAAGGAAATTGTTGAGCGTTCTAACGGTGCCGTTAACTGGCAATGGCGACATCTGCCTCTGTCGTTCCACAACCCGGCGGCCAACGATGAGGCAAAGGCCTCCGAGTGTTTTGCCGAGCAAAAAGGCAACAAGGGCTTTTGGGTCTTTCTCGACCAGGTGTTCGACCTTTCCGCCGGCAACGGTGGCGGCGTGAAGGACTTGCCGGCGCTAGCCAAACGGCTCGGTGGCGACAAGGAGAAGTTTAAAGAATGCATGGCCAGTGAACGTCACAAAGACCGTATCAACGAGCACATGTTGATGGGGCAGAAGATTGGCGCCACCGGCACGCCTGCGACGATGGTCATCGACAATCTCACCGGTGAAAAAGAGTTTGTTTCAGGGGCTCAGCCGGCCAGCGCCTTCATTACCGTCATGAAAAAAATGATGGTTAGCGAGCGAGCGGACGCTCAGGCCGATGAGCAAAAGCGAAGGGGCGAACCGGTTGATGGTGGGGCAGTTGTAAGCGAACAAATACTGGGCTACGGCGGTCGAGCCGTTGCAGCGCCCAAGGCAGAGAAAATGGCCCCGGTGGCGACGGCTGGCGAGGAACAGGACGCCGGCGCAGATGAGCAGTAGAGCACCACTCTGAGCAGCTCTCTCAGGAGCAGGACTTGCATATTGGCTCTCTCGGTTGATTCTGAGGGAGCCATTTTGTTTGGAGAAAAACATGTCACACCAATGCGTCATAGCCATTCTGGGGACCCTGCCGGTCCGCACTTTGCCCTCAAGAACCGTTGACCTATACGCGCGGGCATTTTCTGAGTTTCAGCTGCAGACTGGGCGACCTCCCTACCGGATGCCTGGTCTGGCAATTGGAATGAGTCACTGCAGCGAATGCGGGGGCCGGGTGGAGCCAGATCTGGTGATTGACGAGATCCTGCTACAGATGAAAGCTTTAGAGTCAGATCCGGAGTATCCAAAAATTGTTGAAGGTGCGATCGACGAGTGGGCTCAGCACGCCCTGGCCGCGGCGGATATGGCTGACCCTGATCATGGATTGGAAAATGAGGGGCGGGCTAACCACAGCGATATCCAGGGTGCAGCTGGAGCCACTGCGTAATGAACAAGGTCAACTCCCATCCGCGCCGACGGGCACTTGGTGCGGCGATCATCAGGCCTCTCGTCTACGCCTGCTTCTTCTATTTTGGTGTGGGTGAACTGTTTCCCGCTCTTATGCGCCGGTTAGGCATTTTGGAGGCTTCTACGATTCTTTCGGGTGCTGGTGTGGCCTTTGCAGTGCTCTGCGCTGTGCGGGCGCTTGTAGGAGGCCTCAGCTGGATTCGAATAGGACGTCTTTGGCAGGTTAAGGGCCTTTTCTCAGGCTTTAATGTTGACCCTCGAGAAGACCTTAGAAAAATTCCAGCGCTGAAGGGCGAGCTAAGTGAATCGAAAAAGGTCGAACTTCTGGCGCTCACCAAGATTTCAAGAGGGTGGGGGGAGCTTGAGCACGAATTGAAGGTTCGCGGATTCCGTATGGTTCCCCATAGCCGCGATCTTTGCCTTGCGACGCTGGATTCGAACATTGAGGTGCTCTGCACAATGTCGAGTTTGGGATTCGGCTCTAGCTACGAGTCCCTTTGCAAACGATTTGGGGCATCACCGGATCATCTGGTGCCGCTCCGCCGGGCGATATGACACGGCGGTTATTCAAACACCTTGCGCTTGTTTGGCGGCCATTTTTACCTTGTAGGCGTGTTCGCGCATCAGGCCAATCACAACTTGATTGACCGCCAACTGGTATTTCGCGCGGGTGGCCGCGACGTACAGCAAATTGAGCTCGTCCTCACGCGACCCATGGTCCATCTGAGGGTCCAGTGGGTCCGGGAAATCATCCATCAGTGCGACATTGTCAAACTCAAGCCCTTTCGAACGGTGGGCTGTGGCCAGGATGATGTCGGCTTTGTCCTCCTCGTTTACTGTCATCGCTCTCATCTGCCGTAGACGGGCTTCAAGGTCGTCGTAGGCGCTGATGATCTTGATGGCTCGGACCATTTCGCGGTCTTTCGTTTCCTCTGCAATGGTCAGGTACTGGTTCCAGTCGCTGAACTCTTTCAACAGCCGTTTGTTTTTGACCTTATCAGTGCGGCCTTCGCTGAACCAATACAGGTCCTCGATGCTCGAGATCTGATACGAATCAATTTTCCCGATCCAAAACACTTTTTTGCCGGCCGCGGTGTAGTCCAGCGCTGAAAGGATGACCCCCATGACCGTGCGGTGGAGCAGCGCGGGACGTTTGGCGTCGCTGTCCAGGGTGGATCGGATTTTCGTTCGAGCGCCGGCCCCTATTACCGGCACCGTCTCGCCTTTGAAACTTAGAATGATGTTGGCAAGTGCGGCCGTTGCTGGCCCAAATCGAAACGACCTGGTCAGGCGAAGGTCAACTGCATCGTCGAGGTCAGGATCATCCAACGCATTGTCAGAACCTCTGAAGCGATAGAGCTCCTGGTGCCGATCGCCGACGAATATCTTCCTGCAGGATTGTTTCTTGATGAGGGCCAGTGTCAGGCCGTTCAGGTCCTGGCTCTCGTCCGCCAGTATGACATCGTAGGTTCTGCTGAGGTCAGGATTGCTGAGCAGGTACATTTTCAAATATCCGTCGTGCAAAAGGGGTACAGACGTGTCTTCAGGGTCGATCATCCGCTCCCACAGATACTCAGCAGACTTGAAAACATTTTCGATGAAGCTTGGTGGCATTTGCGAGCCCGGCATCCTTTTGACCATTGGGAGATGGCTTTCATGAAAGGTCTCGAGGGGGCTGCATAAAAAGTTGTTCAAGGTGTCGACCACTGCCCTTACCACGGTCCAATCATTCGTATTCAGCACCTTGGCCATATCCCCAAGTCGCAAATTGCCCTCAAGTTTATGCTCGAATTTTGCCCGATAGCCTTTGTAGGCCAACTCGTGTGTGGTCGCGCAGACGACGTTTTTCGGAAAGCGCTTTTTGGCCTCATCCCTAATTGCTTTGTTGTAGGCCAGGTACAGGTATCTGAGGCGATTGTGCTTGCGCGAATAGCCTTCGAGTGAGGTTGTTTTGGACGCACCAGCGAACGCTCGGAGCCTTATGAGCGGCGCCGTGCAATTGAGAAATTCCAGCTGCTCCGATGTCCAGTTAATGTCCACGGCCGTTCCCCTAGATTCAATCAGGCCAATCTAGCAAGGGGAGAGGAGTGCAGGTGACGAGACTGAGCCTGTAGGCGGGTTCGATCTATGACGGATATTGGTGCCCCATGCCGGGCATCAATGTCGTCCCGCTGCGAGCTTGAGGAGGGTGAGAATGATCGGGCCCCCACTTTACGTGAGACTCCAATGTTCATCGATTCTAACTGGCAGGTGATCGTACAATACCTGGCCTACATCTTCCTGATGCCGCCCTTGGTCATCCTGATTATGGACAGGCTGGTTCACTCGCTTGTTCGGGGCGTTTTCCCGTTCTACGCGGTCACAGGTGTTCTCGGTACACCCATCCATGAGCTGGGGCACGTTTTGGCGTGCTGGATATTCGGTTTGAAAATAACCCAAATCCGGCTCTACTCACCCGACGCGGCCACCGGGCGTCTTGGCTATGTCGCCTTCAGCTATCGTCCGTCCTCAACAGTTCACGCCGTTGGGCTGGTAGTGCAAGGTGTTGCGCCTATCTTTATGGCCTTCCTGTTATTTGAGTTCCTCTTTCCCTTTAACCCAACAGTGGCCCCTTGGAGCGATAGTGGATTTGATGGATCTGTCTTCCTGGAAGGCGTGGCCGGCGCTTGGACGCTGGCCTTCGGGAATCTCTGCGCCGGCGGGATGGGCCCCGTGTGGAGTATGTCCGCGCTGATCATAGCGATGCACTGCATACCATCGTGGGCTGATATCCGCCTGGCCTTAAGGGGAGGTGTCGTGCTGCTGGTTATCGCGCTTGCTGCTTCATTGCTGTTCAAAGTCGATTTTTCGAGTCAGCTACCCACTTTTTTGCGTAATGGCCTGGCCCACGCCCAGGGAATGGCGGATGCGATGACTATGCGGGCGCTTGAGTGGGTTATCTACGCGGTGACCATGGTCACGACATTGGCAGTTGCCGGGGTGGTTTTACTGTTGGTGATGCCCTCGCTTGTCCTGATTGTACTGAGACGAGTGCGATACGGCGGGGCGGTACCGTCTCATTCAGTCGTTGGGCTGGATCGCGCCGTCGGCAGCGCCCCGGTCGCTGGGTTTGTTGGTCTTCTTAATCCGGGTGGCGGCGTTGAAACCGATGATAGGACGATGAATTCTGTTCCCACAAAAAAAGGAATTGAAGAGGCTGCAGACTCGTAGGGTTTGACCCGGCCGTAGGGCCTATTTGGAGCGATAGCACAGGCACGGGGCGAATATAGTCGTCTCATGTTTTTAGCGAGTGCCATTAATGCGAATTGCCGTCCTGCTAATCCTGCTTCTCGCGATACCCGCATCGGCAAGTGACCCGGTCTCACTCGAGGCGAATATTGCTGATGCCATCTCTCGCGACGACATGGACGCCGCAGGGGTGGCACTGATCGAGTTGAAGGAAATGGCCTGTAGCGGCGATCCTCAGGCCGCAGCCAAGATCGGCCGGCTCTACCTCTTCGGCAACGGGCTCTTTGGGCGGGATCTTGAAAAGGCGAAGTCATTTTTACGGTTCGGAGCCGAGAGCGGAATCTCTCACTCTGCTGCGGATCTGGCGATCGCGATTGCGACAAACGCCGCTGGAGCTGAGGAGCTCCAGGAGGCGGCGAAGTGGGCAAAGATCGCACAATACGTCGATGGCGAGGGTAGTTCAGATGTCGTTGTTCAACTGGTCAATTTGGCCGCAGCTGGTACCGATTTAACCGTAGGGGTTCAGCGAGGTGCTCGCTGGATTCAACTTAACCGTACTCGAGGTGTAACCGTTGAAGGATCTCCTTGTCAGCCTGGCTAGGAATGTGAAGCCGGGATTGAGCATCATCGCTGCAGCGCTGGTTTTCTACTCTCTGTTCCAGATCCTGTTGCCAACTTTCAAAGCATTACTCCTGGTTTATGGGTTAGCCCTGCTGTTCGGCTTTCTCATGATTGTCCAGGGTGTGGGTCAATGGGCAATCACCTGGTTCGACAGTGGAACCAAGCGAGCCGGCTTCAAGGCCAGGTGCAATCGCTTGTGGTCCATGGCTCCGCAACTGCATGACCATACGCATGACGGCGTAATGCAGGACCTGATGATCCAACCGCTACCAGACGATTTCAGTGGGCAGTGCTGGGCATTTGGGATCGATACGTCAGGTTACCCCGGGTATGAGGCGGTGGGTTACTTGCTTGTCGAGGATTCAATGCTGCACCTCGCTGTGGTGGCAGGGGTGCGTGGAAAGTGGCACATCGATTCTTACTGCAGGGCCGCATGCACCGTGGACGGATCGGTCTTCACCATCCAATCAATCTGCGGCCCGTTGACTGGTTGGGTCGGTGTTGGTTCGATGTTAGGAGTTAGTCTGGGTCAAGCAGGAGATGAGGGGCTGCGCGGAGGGCCTTTCGGATATGTTCGGATTTTGAAGTGCGGTGTGCCACAGGTGCTTCACCGGTTTAGCAGTTTGGTAAGTCGCGCCAGATGATCATGGCGTACCCCACCCAGTGAAATAGAACAGACCTTGGCAGCAACTGGTGCTACTGCCAAGGAAGGCCTCAAAGCGCCCAAGCTCAGTTAAGCAATGCGACCACGGTTAGTATTCCAGTGTTTCAATTGACGGATTCTTTGAGCGATTTACCCGCCCGAAATGAGGCGGCCTTTCGGGCTTGTATCGTTAACGGCTTACCTGATTGGGGATTCCGACCGATACGTTCAGGACGGTCCACGACGCTGAAAGTACCGAAGCCAACGAGCGTAACGGCGCCACCACTTGCCAGAGTTTTGGTAATAGCATCGATCAGTGCATCAAGAGCTTTTCCAGCGGCGACTTTCGAAACGTCCGCCCGAGTTGAGATTTTTTCTACGAGCTGATTTTTATTCACTTTGGCGCCCCTTTTGGTTGGCTTGTGCTGTCAGAACGAAACAAGAAATTACCCTATACATTAGATGCAGCTATGGGCGTGAATTGCCCGGCGGTCGCAGGCCGAAGTGTGCGATCAGATCCCCAAATTCTCGGCGACCTTCCCCTAGCAGCAGGAAATCTTCAGTAGTCGGTTGTTGGCCGTGCATCACCTTGGAATTGACCCTTTCAAGTGACGCGGTTAGGTCCAGGAGACGTTGAAGTTTTTCCTTCGTCTCTTGGGGTATAACGTCAGTGTCGAACATGTGAGGCGCCCCTGCTCTTACTTTGCCTGGCTAGGAACACAAGCCTACGAGCTTCCATTTCTGCGCAAGCACCTTGATCAAAGGTCGGAGGCGAAATGTCGAGGTCACCAAGCTCCTCTAACTGAAATTCCATGTGGTGCCCGGCGATCTTATAAAGTTGCTGCAAAGCCACTTTGACACGTGCTTCCCGACAGCCCACAACACCCCCGATCAGGAAATCATTGATCAGCTCGCATGCCCTGGTGGGTTGGAGGCCAATGGCTTCCATTTCGAGGGCGCTGAGACCAGCCTTAACCTCATCACCCGAATGGATCTCGATAACGCCCGGCACGACACCAATCACGACGTTAAGGGTGTTGGTACCCGTGGCAATCCCGATCTCAATAGGAAGCTTTGCGTTTGCTGATGAGTAGCTGGTTACCGCGATTGCGCCGTCGATACACATAGTGGTTCAAGAGCCTCTGTCTGATCGGCGCATTATCCCGATGTGGTATCGAAGGAAACCCCCGATCAGGCCCCGTTAAAGGGGCGAACTCAGATTGCTTATGGCGCAGCAATCAATTTGCTTATGGCGCAGCAATCAATGGCTTGCCGCCATCGTCCGGCGCCGTACCCTTGCATGAAGGGTAGCCAAGGCATCCCCAGAACGGTCCCTTTGAACCTGGTCGCAGCGACATTTTCTTCTTCTTGCACTTTGGGCAATTCTCCACAGAAATGATGCGCTCCGGCTTAGGTGCGCCGTTCTCAGCTGAGGTGTCTTTGGTGCGGATGGTTGAGAGATCAGGTTCAGGCGGCTTGCCCCGTGCCTTGATGTCATTGCAGGACGCGGTGCAGGACGGGTACTTGGAGCATCCCCAGAATGCCCCCGAACTGGTGGCTCGCCGGCGAAGAACACCAGACTCGCAGATAGGGCAAGTGACCTGGTCGCCGAACATCTCTGATTTATGTTCAGCCACCGTTGCAGAGATGCCCGGGTCGGCTTTGATCTTTTCCACTTCACCCGTGAGCACCTGGTGTTGGTAACCAACGACGGCCAGGTACGATGCTTTCCCGGTGGCAATTTGGTCCAAGGCTTCCTCAATCATCTTCGTAAAGTCGTAGCTGACGAAGCTGAACCGGCCTTTCAAGATACTGATCACGCCTATTCCGAGTGGTGTCGCGTAAAGCTTGCGCCCTTCCTTGCGAATGTACTCACGCTTGTAAAGCGTGGCCACAATCGACGCGAAAGTCGAGGGCCTACCAATCCCCATGGACTCGAGCAGTTTTGTGAGCGAGGCGTCCGTGAGCCGCGGCGGAGGCTTAGTTGCGGTTGTGACGGCCTGTACTTCGCTGCATTGGAGTCGTGCTTGTTCCTGCAGCTCCGGGAGTGATTTGTCGGCGTCGTCCTCATTGCCCTCGTCTTTGTCTTCCACTGCGTCGTCTGGGGTCAGCACCATCCATCCCGGGCTCAATAGGACTCGGCCCTTTGCCAGGAACTGCAGGTTGTGATCTTTCACTTTGACGGCCGAGAGGAGCAGAGCCTTAGTCGCATGAAACTTGGCCGGCACCATCTGACTTGCCACCGCGCGGAGCCAGATCAGCTTGAAGAGCTTCATCTCATCGCTGTCCGGCGCAAAATCGGACGGTGTAATGTCGATTGCTGTCGGTCGAATGGCTTCGTGGGCTTCCTGGGCGTCAGCTTTGGACGCCCAAGTGTTGCGTGCTGCAGGGACCGCATGTCCCTTCCCAGTGAGCCATGCACGAATTTCTTGGGCCGACTCTTCGGAAAGGTTGGGGCTGTCGGTGCGGTGATAGGTGATCAGACCTGCTTCGAAGAGCGCTTGGGCCTTCTTCATGGTCTGGTCCACGTCCATACCCAGCTTTACACTTGCGGCTTGCTGCAGAGTCGATGTAGTGAAGGGCGCCGGCGCCTTTCTGTCCTCCTCTCGGCTCTCTATCTTGTAAACCATGAAGGCAGGCTGACTCTTAATGGCTTCGGCGAGGCTTTGCAGATAGGCGGCATGCGTGAAAAGGTCGGTTTGCTCAACTCCCATGGCTGCTTGGAGCGCCTTGTGTTGCCATTCAGCAGTCCAAACCGTTTGTTTACCTGGCCAGGGAAAGCTCACTTTCAGCTTGTAGTGGTCGACCGAGACGAAACCGGCGATCGCCTGTTCTCGTTCGACCAGAAGCAAAAGGGCTGCCGACTGAACGCGTCCAGCGGATAGGTTGACACCGGCCCCGGATAGCTCGGTCAGCAGCGGTGAGACAGTGTACCCAACGATGCGATCCAGAACTCTGCGTGCCTCTTGGGCTGCCACCAACATCATGTCGATGTCGCCGGCCTTGGAGATAGCTTCAGTCAGGGCTTTCTGGGTGATTTCGTTAAACTTAATTCTTCGGTATTTTTTGGGCTTGAGGACCTCCCTCAGGTGCCAAGCAATGGCTTCACCCTCGCGATCAAGGTCGGTGGCGAGGTACACCATATTTGCCTTCTGAATTAACTTCTTCAGGTTGGATACGACCTTTTTTTTGTCTTCACTTATCTCATAGTCAGGTACGAAGTTTGGGGCTTCTACCCCCATCCTCCTGAGTGGAAGGTCTCGGAAGTGCCCGACGCTAGCGGAAACCTTGAAGGAGTCCCCTAGAAATTTCTGGATTTTCTTAATCTTATTCGGCGATTCAACGATGACGAGATCAAACACAATGTTTAGCCCTGAGGAAACTTAGAGCAACATTGCCTTCAGGATCGGGTCGCTGGGGGGCAATCTGCCCCCTTGTTGGTGTTACTTGCGCAGCCGTGCGACCTCATCGGCTGTGCCGGCATTAAGGACAGCCCGCAGGTGAAAACGCTCATGCTCAGCCTCGCCCTGGCGTGCCATTGCTTTCATCTCTTGTGATGCTGCGTCGGGCAGGTTTAGTGCAACCATCAATTCACACTGGCCGAGCTTCGACAGCTCGGTTGCCGATACTGACCTTGGATGGCGGCCGTTGCGTTTACCGCTCATAGGTTCACCTCGTGGTTCCTGTAGTTACGCCTATAGGCTCTCACGTTCTCCTGAACTGCAACTTTTATTGTGGCTGGTTGGAGCTACAGCATAGGGGTTGCACTTTCCGAGACAGGGGTACTGTAGTGGTGTGAAAAAAGAAAAGGTGAGTAGATGAATCGTGCAATTGGAGCCTGGAGTGAAGATCTCCCGGATGCACTGAGAGGGGGGCGAGTAGTCCTTTCTGAGCGCGACTTGGCAACTGAGATTCCTGTCCCCCTGCATGGCCGGGGTGATCAGGTGTTTTTGGCGAATGGATGGCTGGTGCCCGTAGACACCAAGCGCAGAAAAAGCGAAGCGGTCTACATGAAGGATGTGATTCAGTTGAGCGTCTACGCGTTCATCCTGGCCCGGCAGTCGCAATCACTGTTTGGGCGAAACCTACCAGTGTCAGGGACAGGATTCATTCGAATCTCGAATTCGACGCGCACCGTATACAAGCCTGTGACGCTGCTATCCAGCGCTCAGGTGATTTCCCTCTGGAATAGGTATTGGATGTTGCGAGGGGAGGGGCTGCGCGCTGCCCCAAGGCACCCGCACGAACGGGTTTGCGTATCCTGCCCTAAAAGATCGAATTGCCCAGTGGGGCAGCGCATTCGATGAGGAAGGAAAATTTAAAGGGGGTGGCAGAAGTATCTTCTGGCTACCCCTTCAAGGTAGGTGTGTACCCCAAGCTATGGTTGCGTAATTGCATGGACGTGACCACTCATTTGCATTGCCACTGACCAGCCATTTGCATCCGTGCTGACCAACCGTTTGCATTCGACTTGACCAGTACACGCCGTTGTGACGATCGGCAGAGAACGGCCGATTCTGTTGAAAAAGTCCGTCATGGTTTCCACGACAAAAAGTACGCGCTTGAGATTGAAATCTTTGCGTTGAACAGGAAATTCCGGGCTCAGATATCGCGTAGTGGCGAGTAAAAAAGACGTTTTCAGCGGTCAGTGTGCGGGCAGTCTGGAAGAAGCGACTTTTTCAACAGAATCGGCCAGAAGCGGCCGGTCAGCCTCGTCGGGGTGTTCTCTGAGCATTCGAGTCAACCGTCCACGTTCACAATCAGTCGGCCGCGGACCTTACCTTTAAGAAGATCGCTCGACGCAGCAATGCTTTCTTGCAGACCGATTTCCCGAGTGATGAGTGCCAGGTTGCTCAAGTCAAACTCTGCTGCAATTCGTTCCCAAGCCTCGACGCGCCTTGCGAATGGCTGAGTAACGCTATTGATGCCCAGCAAGCTGACGCCGCGCAGAATGAAGGGCGCAACGCTCGAGGGGAAGTCCATGCCTTGTGCCAGGCCGCAGGCAGCCACTAGCCCTTCGGCTTGGGTGGCTGCGCAGACATTTGCCAGTGTATGGCTACCGACCGAGTCGATGGCCGCGGCCCAGCGCTCCTTGGCCAATGGTCTGCCAGGTTCGGAGAGTTCGGCGCGATCGATAATAGTTTCTGCGCCTAGAGAGCGTAGGTAATCCGCTTCAGTCGGGCGACCAGTGGAGGCAATCACTGAATAGCCACGCTGTGCCAGCAGACTGATCGCAAAGCTGCCGACGCCGCCATTTGCCCCCGTTACCAAGACCTTGCCACGATCGGCAGCCAAGCCGTGACGTTCAAGCGCCATGATGCAGAGCATCGCCGTGTAGCCTGCGGTGCCAACCGCCATGGCTTGACGCTCATCAATGCCGCTGGGCAGGGGAATCAGCCAGTCGCCATTGATTCGAGCTTTCTGCGCGAGCCCACCCCAGTGGCTTTCACCCACCCCCCAACCGTTCAGCAGTACCCGGTCACCCGGCTTATAGGCGGGGTGGGCGCTGCTCTCCACGGTACCCGCAAGGTCTATACCTGGAATCATCGGGAACTGTCGGACAACTGGGCTCTGGCCGGTGATGGCGAGAGCATCTTTGAAGTTCAGTGTGCTGTATGCCACGCGCACAGTAACGTCTGCGGCAGGCAATTGTGATTCGTCCAGTTCGGCCATGCGGGCCTGATAATTTGTGTCTTTTCTGTCGATGAGAATGGCTTTGAACATAGCGACTCCTTAATTTAGACCGGTCGTCTTTAAATTGGCGCAAGCAGTCACCGGGTGATGCCTGCAAGAAAACCATTGATGAACACATCCAGAGGGCTAACCCCTTGAACTAGGCGTGCACGCAGTACTGCGCCTTCCCAACCAATCCAGAAGTATTCGGCAAGGGCGTCACAATCGCAGTCGCTGGATAACTCTCCTGCTTGTACCGCTTCACCGAGGCAGATGGCCAAGCGGTTCTGCCAGTTGTGCAGTACCGCGTCTAATTGCTGGCGAAAGCTTTCCGGCAGTACCAACACCTCTTGGCCCAGATTGCCGACCAGACAACCGCGTCTGAACTGGTACTTGGTCATGCCGGCTTTGGCGTCTTCGACAAAGTTGGACACCCTCTGCAGTGGCGTGAAGCGCGAGTCTAGAAAACAGCGATCAAGCTTGCGCGCAAAGTACTGGGCATAGTGCCCAAGCACTGCGTGACCGAAGGCTTCTTTACTATCGAAATAGTGATAGAACGAGCCTTTGGGAACTTGGATAAGTTTGAGTACGGTGTCGATAGAGGTTGCGGCTAAACCCTGCTCCGTGAGGATTTCCATCCCGCAATGCAGGAGCGCATCCCGTGTGTCGGCATGTTCGCGGGCAACTTTCGGAGGGCGTCCTCTACGGACGACTGGCTTGATAGTGGTCATGCGAGTTAATTTAGACTGGTTGTCTCTAATGTCAATCATCAATTGATCAAGTGCTTCGATCGAAGCCTGGGTGATCCATGAAAAAGCGTCTTCCTCCGTTGAACTGGTTGCGGGCTTTCGAAGCCTCAGCGCGTCTATTGAACTTCACGCATGCTGCCCAAGAGCTCAATCTGACTCAAGCGGCTATCAGCCAACAATTGAAGGCCCTTGAGTCGCAATTGGGCGCGGCTCTGTTCAAGCGCCTACCGCGCGGGCTCGAACTGACTGAGGCCGGAATGTCCTACTTTCCAGTCGTGCGGGAGTCGGTCGAGCGCCTCGCAGCGGCGACCGATGAGATTTTCGGGCAGGGTCATCGCAGCGCTTTGATCGTGCGCAGCAGCCTGGTGTTTTTTACCCATTGGCTAGCGATGCGCCTACCTCAGTTTCGCCGCTTGTACCCTCAGATCAACCTGAGAATTGCTAGCAGCATCTGGGTCGAAGACTCTGAATCGGACGCTGATCTGGATATCCGCTACGGGCAAGGTCGTTGGCCGGGACTCAAGTCCGAGCGTCTGACCTGGGACACACTGGTGCCGGTTTGCTCCGCGGCGCTTGCAGCAGGGGAGCCGCCTCTCAACCAGCCACAGGACTTGATTCGGCATGAGTTGCTGCATGTGCTGGGGTATGAAGACGGTTGGGGATATTGGTTGAAGAAAAGCGGTGCCGAGGATGTCGACTCATCTCAAGGGTTGCAATTCGACACGCTGATTTCCGCGCTGGAAGTGGCCGAGTTGGGACAGGGTATCGCATTAGCTCGCTCATCGCTGGTGAGGCACTTGCTCGATAGCGGTCGTTTGGTTGCGCCCTTTGGCAGTGAGGTCACCACGAAGGAGGCGTTCTACTTGGTATACGCCGCGCACAGCATGGTCAACCCGGATGCGGCCGCTTTTGCCGAGTGGCTTTGTGCAGAGGCCACAGACTTCAGAAATGCGACCAAGTCTGGCAGTCAGGAGGATTACGAGCAATAAGAGGAAAATTACAGCCATAAGAAAAATGCCCCCTTAGGGGCATTTTTTATTGCTTTCCGTCGTGGAGCATTTCTCTGACAGTAGCACTCAGATCGCAAGCAGCCGGTACTGAAAGCCAGGCCGGATGAACGGTTTACTCAAGGCACTCACAATAACAATAAACCGCGTTAGGTCCGCGTGACCTACACGGCGCTACGTAGGGTTACCTCATGGGAAACGCTAAGAAACTGCCTCTGCAGGGCGTCAACGTCATCGATTTCGGGCAGTACATCGCCGGTCCTGCGGTGGCCATGATCCTCGCCGATCTTGGCGCTACGGTCATTCATATAGACCCACCTGCTGGCCCACTCTGGGACAGCCCGGCCAATGCCACGCTCAATCGCAACAAACTCTGCCTGCGTCTGGATCTGAAAAGCATTGATGGGTTGCGCCAGGTGCGTGAACTGATTGCACAGGCAGACATCGTTATCGAGAACTTTCGTCCGGGGGTAATGATTGACCTCGGTTTGAATTTCACCGAGATCCGCCGCACCCGTCCAGAACTGATCACGCTGTCCATTCCGGGCTTCGCCAACAACGACCAACTTCGCCGCGAATGGCGTGCCACCGAGTCGGTGATTGCCTCGGCGTCCGGGGTGTTTACCGACATGGGGCAGAACCGTGTGTTGATGGGTATCAACCCGAGCTTCTCGCCGCTGCCACTGGCTTCGGCCTACGGAACCATGCTCGCCGTTTCGTCCGTGGTACTTGCGTTACAGGCACGGGAAAAGAGCGGTGTTGGTGATGAAATCGAAGTGCCGCTGGCTGCTGCAGTCATGGAGGGGCTGTCCTATAACTCCATCAAGATCGACGGCTACCCACTGCGGTACAAGACTTTGCGCGAGAAGGAAAGTGAACGGCGCAAAGCGCAAAACTTGCCGATGAACCTCAGCTACGAGCAACTGCAAGACTATCTCGATCCGTTCTATCGCACCTATGAATGCGCAGATGGCCGCAAGTTCTATGCGGTTTGCCCTTCTCACCGCAAACATGCCAAGCGTTGTCTGCAGGCGATGGGCTTGTACGAGGAGATGCTCGCCGCCGGTCTGCCTAAGGTGAGCGATCCGTACTTGTCTATGGATCAATGGGAGGGCGATGCGTCGTTGGGCGTCTATCCGCTCCCTGCCGATTGGGCTGCGCGTATCTCGGTGCGAATGAAAGAGGTGTTTCTCACTAAAACGGCAACAGAGTGGGAGGTCATTTTTGGCGAGGGACGCTTTCCGGGGGCCGCACACCGCTCCACTCAGGAATGGCTCCATGACGAGCACGCCAATACGGCAGGCTTGGTCGTCGAGGTGAATGACCACGAGTATGGCGTAATGAAACAACCAGGTCCGCTGGCCTGGCTGGAGGGTTGTGCTGAGACCATGCTCAAGCCCCTGTCCCGCCGGGATGTCTCTTTCGACGAGGCGCTGGCAACGTTGCAAGAGCGTCCGGCGCCGATATTGCCAGCACCTCAACTCGACAGCCCCGGCGGATGGTTGGACGGTGTAAAAGTACTCGACCTCACCAACGTGATTGCCGGACCGCATTCAACCTCGTTCCTGGGCCGATTTGGCGCAGAGGTGATCAAACTCGACCCGGTGGTTCCGAACTACGATCCATGGAACACGGTCGTGTTTGGCCTCTCTTCGGCGCGTGGCAAAGAAAGCATCCTGGTTGACCTCGACCAAGCAGATGGGCGTGAGGTCTTCAATCGTCTCGTTCGTGAAGTCGATGTCATTGTCATGAATGCCCCCGACCGCCAACTGGCGCCACTGGGACTGGATGAGGCGAGCCTGCAGGCAGTTAATCCCGGCGTGATTTTCTGCCAGCTCGACTGTTTTGGCGGACCGCGTCGTGGCCCGCGTACGGACTACCTCGGCTATGACGATCTGATCCAGGCAACCACGGGCATCATGCTGCGATTCGGTGGTGGCATGGACACCCCAGAAGAACATGCGCATGTCGGCACAATCGATGTGATGTGCGGTTTCGCCGCCGCGCTGGGCGTGGCCACTGCGTTGTACCGCAAGCATCACACTGGCGAAGTTTATCGTGCACGTACGTCTTTGGCTGCGCTCGGAAACCTGGTGCAGATTCCGTTCTGCTATGACTTTGTAGGACGTGGTCCCTTTGATGAACCGAGCGGTCGCGAAGCATTCGGCTACAGCGATCTGTCGCGTTTCTATCGCACGGCGGACGGTTGGATCTACCTGGATGCCGACGAGTCCGATTTACCTAAGTTTGCTGCCATTGTCGAGTTGGCAGGTGTGATCGCCACGCCTGATCGCGCAGCCTTCCTCAGTCAGGCATTCAGTCGGATGGGCGGTATCAGGCTTCAGGATCGCTTGCAGGCTGCCAATATTGCAGCGGCGGTGCCCGACAATATCGACAACCTGCGCCAGCGACACAGCCGTCCGACAGATGGTCTCCCAGGAACCAGCGTTGGTAGTTATGCCTTCAGCGTGTACAGCGACCACCCAAGTGGGCACCGCATTACCCAACTTGATCCGTACGCAATCCGTCCGCGCGCGCATCTGATCCGAGCGCTGGCGCCAGCGGAGAAGTTTGGTGCTTCAACACGCAAGGTGTTGGCGCGCTATGGATATTCCGCCGAGCAGATTCATTCGCTGCTGGAAAGCGGCGCCATCGGAGAGAGCTGGAGCGAAACGTACCTGCCCAACTGACTGGCAAAACGCTTCACGGCGGTTCCAATCGAAGCTGAAATGAGCCGCCGACCACGACAACCCATCCTTCACACACGAGTTGCCCAGCCTGCTTGCGGGCACGCTCATGTCCTGAAAAGAGAATGCACCATGACTTACGCGAGTATTCTTCCGCGCATCCTTCAAACCGGAGCCGGTGCTAGCCAACAGATTCCGCAGATTCTGGCCAGCCTCTGCTGCTCTCGGCCTCTGATTATCACCGATCGCATGATGGTGGAGTTGGGCTATGCGCAGCGCATTTGCGATGCCCTAACCAGCCAAGGTCTTAATGCCGACGTGTTCTACGACACCGTACCCGAGCCCACGGTCGCCTCGATCCAGGCCGGTGTTGCCGTTGCCCGTGATGGGGGGTACGACAGCATCATTGCGCTGGGTGGTGGTAGCCCCATCGACAGTGCCAAGGCGATTGGCATTCTCGCCAGATTCGGCGGTGTCATGCGCGACTATAAATTCCCCAGAAACGTGACAGAAAGCGGCTTGCCCATTATTGCCATTCCTACCACTGCGGGGACCGGTTCGGAAGTGACGCGTTTCACCATCATCACCGATGAGCAGAGCGACGAAAAAATGCTCTGCGTCGGCGCAGGCTTTATGCCTGTGGCTGCATTGGTGGATTACGAATTGACCTTGAGCCTGCCGCCGCGGGTTACCGCCGACACTGGAATCGATGCGCTGACCCATGCGATCGAGGCTTATGTCAGCAAGAAGGCCAACCTGTTCAGCGATGCACAGGCGCTGGCGGCCATGCGTCTGATCGGGCCGAACCTTAGGCAGGTTTATCACCACGGCGATGATCGCGATGCCCGTGAAGCCGTCATGCTGGGCTCGACTCTGGCTGGCCTGGCGTTTTCGTCGGCGTCTGTCGCGCTGGTGCACGGCATGAGTCGACCCATCGGTGCGTTCTTCCATGTACCGCACGGGCTTTCCAATGCCATGTTGCTGCCTGCCGTTACCGCTTACTCCATTCCCTCGGCGCAGCGACGTTACGCCGATTGCGCCCGGGCGATGGGTGTTGCCACCTCCTCGGATAGCGATGACTTTGCGGTCGAGAAGTTGCTGGTTGAACTGGAAGCGATCAACCGCGAGTTGAATGTTCCTACGCCGGCGGCATTCGGCATAGACCGTGAGCAATTTTTCGCGCTGATGCCGACCATGGCCAGCCAGGCGCTGGCATCCGGCTCGCCAGGCAATAACCCCCGAGTCCCCAGCGAAGCCGAAATGGTCGAGCTGTACCGCAATCTCTGGTAATCCCGCACCTTTTTTCGAACCTGTCTTGACTGTACGAGGAGTGTTTTCATGACCACCGTAGGCCACCTGATCAACGGCGACACCATCACCGACGCCAAACGCACCCAGGACGTTTTCAACCCCGCAACCGGCGAAGTTTCTCACCAGGTTGCACTGGCGTCTGCGCAGACCGTAGAGCGTGCTATCGCGGCTGCAGAAGCGGCATTCCCCGCGTGGCGTGACACGCCGCCAATGAAGCGTGCGCGAGTGATGTTTCGCTTCAAGGAACTTCTGGAACAGAACGCCGAAACCATTTGCCGATTGGTTGGCGAAGAGCATGGGAAAATCTCGCACGATGCTGCCGGCGAGCTACAACGCGGCATCGAGAATGTCGAATACGCCTGCGGTATCGCTGAGTTGCTCAAGGGCGAGCACAGCAAGAATGTCGGGCCTAACATCGACTCCTGGAGCGAATTCCAACCGCTGGGAGTGGTCGCGGGGATTACACCGTTTAACTTCCCGGTCATGGTGCCGCTGTGGATGTTCCCTATGGCGATCGCTAGCGGGAACTGCTTCATCCTCAAACCGTCGGAACGTGATCCAAGTTCCACCCTGTACATTGCCCAATTGCTCCATGAAGCCGGCCTGCCCAAAGGCGTACTGAACGTTGTCAACGGTGATAAGGAAGCAGTAGACATCCTCCTTCGCGACCCCCGCGTTCAGGCGGTAAGTTTCGTTGGCTCGACACCAGTTGCCGAATACATCTACTCCACAGCTACTGCCCACGGTAAGCGCTGTCAGGCGCTGGGCGGGGCAAAAAACCACGCTATCGTGATGCCGGACGCCGACATCGACAATGCTGTCAATCAGCTTCTCGGTGCAGCCTTTGGCTCTTCTGGTGAACGCTGCATGGCCCTGTCGGTAGCTGTTGCGGTGGGCGATGCCGCTGCGGATGCATTGGTCGAGAAAATGCAGGTGGCCATGCAAAGCCTGAAAGTCGGTGCGCATACCGACAGCAAGAACGATTTCGGCCCGGTGATTACGCGCCAGCATCAGCAGAAGGTGATCGGCTATATCAACAGCGCAGAAGAGCAGGGCGCTACTGTCGTGGTCGATGGCCGCGAGTCCTGTGTTCCAGGCTATGAGGGCGGCTTCTTCGTCGGCGGCACCCTAATCGATCCTGAATTCATAGAATAAGCGCAACGCTTGAAACGAGAGGCAGAGAGCCAGCCACCGGTAGAATCCAGGCTCTCACACCGAAGGATTCAAGCGCAGATGACTACGCATTACCGGCAGCTGACTCA
>NZ_JAENSQ010000040.1:0-37028 GCF_016613125.1 Pseudomonas sp. MF6776 | reverse complement strand
TGTCAAGCACAACAGACGGTCGCATGGGCATCCTTTCTTATCGAAACTCGTTGAGATGATATGCAATCAAGAATAGAATTTCAAGAACTATTTTCGAGAATCGCAATGCCTTGATTCCCGTGCCGCGCCGGTTGCCTTGGCGGGCTTGTCACAAACCTACGTTTTCAAGAAGAAGGAAACCGCATGCCCCGCCGTTCGATCCTCTCCGCCGCCGAGCGCGAAAGCCTGCTGGCGTTGCCGGACACCAAGGATGAGTTGATCCGTCACTACACGTTCAGCGAAAGCGACCTCTCCATCATCCGGCAGCGGCGCGGCCCGGCCAATCGGCTGGGCTTCGCGGTGCAGCTCTGCTACCTGCGCTTTCCCGGCGTCATCCTTGGCGCTGATGAGCCACCGTTCCCGCCATTGCTGAGACTGGTCGCCAACCAGCTCAAGGTCGGCATCGAAAGCTGGGACGAGTACGGGCAGCGTGAGCAGACCCGACGCGAGCACCTGGTCGAGCTGCAAACGGTGTTCGGCTTCCAGCCGTTCACGATTGGCCACTACCGGCAGGCTGTCCAGTTGCTGACCGAGCTGGCCATGCAAACCGACAAGGGCATCGTGCTGGCCAGAGCCTTGATCGAGCACCTGCGGCGGCAGTCGGTCATTGTGCCCGCCCTCAACGCCGTCGAGCGGGCGAGCGCCGAAGCGATTACCCGCGCCAACCGGCGTCTCTACGACGCCTTGGCTGAGCCGCTGACGGACGTGCATCGCCGTCGCCTCGACGATCTGCTCAAGCGCCGCGACAACGGCAAGACGACGTGGCTGGCCTGGCTGCGGCAATCCCCGGTCAAACCGAACTCGCGGCACATGCTGGAACACATCGAACGCCTCAAGGCGTGGCAGGCGCTCGACCTGCCCTCCGGCATCGAGCGGCTGGTTCACCAGAACCGGCTGCTCAAGATCGCCCGCGAGGGCGGCCAGATGACGCCCGCCGACCTGGCGAAGTTCGAGCCGCAGCGGCGTTACGCGACCCTGGTGGCGCTCGCCATCGAGGGCATGGCCACCGTCACCGACGAAATCATCGACCTGCATGACCGCATCCTGGGCAAGCTGTTCAATGCCGCCAAGAACAAGCATCAGCAGCAGTTCCAGGCATCCGGCAAGGCGATCAATGCCAAGGTGCGGCTGTTCGGGCGCATCGGCCAGGCGCTGATCGAGGCCAAGCAAGCGGGCCGCGATCCGTTCGCCGCCATCGAGGCCGTCATGTCCTGGGATGCTTTCGCCGAGAGCGTCACCGAAGCGCAGCGGCTCGCGCAACCCGAGGACTTCGATTTCCTGCACCGCATCGGCGAGAGCTACGCCACGCTGCGCCGCTACGCGCCGGAATTTCTCGACGTGCTCAAGTTGCGGGCCGCGCCCGCCGCCAAGGACGTACTCGACGCCATCGAGGTGCTGCGCAGCATGAACAGCGACAACGCCCGCAAGGTGCCCACCGACGCGCCGACCGAGTTCATCAAGCCGCGCTGGCAGAAGCTGGTGATGACCGACACCGGCATCGACCGGCGCTACTACGAACTGTGCGCGCTGTCGGAGCTGAAGAACGCGCTGCGCTCCGGCGACATCTGGGTGCAAGGCTCGCGCCAGTTCAAGGACTTCGAGGACTACCTGGTGCCGCCCGCGA
The DNA here is from genome assembly GCF_016613125.1 of Pseudomonas sp. MF6776. Taxonomy (NCBI): domain Bacteria; kingdom Pseudomonadati; phylum Pseudomonadota; class Gammaproteobacteria; order Pseudomonadales; family Pseudomonadaceae; genus Pseudomonas; species Pseudomonas sp. MF6776. The sequence goes on along the minus strand of NZ_JAENSQ010000040.1, from coordinate 35,365 downwards.
AATTCGCCAGCCTCAAGCAGGCCAGCGAATTGCCGCTGGCCGTGGCCACCGATTGCGACCAGTACCTGCATGACCGGCTGACGCTGCTGGAAACGCAGCTCGCCACCGTCAACCGCATGGCGCTGGCCAACGAGCTGCCGGACGCCATCATCACGGAGTCGGGCCTGAAGATCACGCCGCTCGATGCGGCGGTGCCCGATACCGCACAGGCCCTGATCGACCAGACGGCGATGATCCTACCGCACGTCAAGATCACCGAATTGCTGCTGGAGGTAGACGAATGGACGGGCTTCACCCGGCACTTCGCCCACCTGAAGTCAGGCGACCTGGCCAAGGACAAAAACCTGTTGCTGACCACGATCCTCGCCGACGCGATCAACCTGGGCCTGACCAAGATGGCGGAATCGTGCCCCGGCACGACCTACGCCAAGCTGGCCTGGCTGCAAGCCTGGCACATCCGCGACGAAACCTACGGGGCGGCACTGGCCGAGCTGGTCAACGCGCAGTTCCGACATCCCTTCGCCGAGCATTGGGGCGACGGCACCACGTCATCGTCGGACGGCCAGAACTTCCGCACCGGCAGCAAGGCCGAGAGCACCGGCCACATCAATCCGAAATACGGCAGCAGCCCAGGGCGGACGTTCTACACCCATATCTCCGACCAGTACGCGCCGTTCCACACCAAGGTCGTGAACGTCGGCGTGCGCGACTCGACCTACGTGCTCGACGGCCTGCTGTATCACGAATCCGACCTGCGGATCGAGGAGCACTACACCGACACGGCAGGGTTCACGGACCACGTCTTCGCGTTGATGCACCTGCTGGGCTTCCGCTTCGCCCCGCGCATTCGTGACCTGGGCGACACCAAGCTCTACATCCCGAAGGGCGATGCCACCTACGAGGCGTTGAAACCGATGATCGGCGGCACGCTCAACATCAAGCACGTCCGCGCCCATTGGGATGAAATCCTGCGGATGGCCACCTCGATCAAGCAGGGCACGGCGACGGCCTCGCTGATGCTCAGGAAGCTTGGCAGCTACCCGCGCCAGAACGGCCTGGCCGTCGCCCTGCGTGAGCTGGGACGCATCGAGCGCACACTGTTCATCCTGGACTGGCTGCAAAGCGTCGAGCTGCGCCGCCGCGTGCATGCCGGGCTGAACAAAGGCGAGGCGCGCAACGCGCTGGCCCGCGCCGTGTTCTTCAACCGCCTGGGGGAAATCCGCGACCGCAGCTTCGAGCAGCAGCGCTACCGGGCCAGCGGCCTCAACCTGGTGACGGCGGCCATCGTGCTATGGAACACGGTCTATCTGGAGCGGGCCGCGAACGCCTTGCGTGGCCACGGTCAAGCCGTCGATGACGGCCTGTTGCAGTACCTGTCGCCGCTCGGCTGGGAGCACATCAACCTGACCGGCGATTACCTCTGGCGCAGCAGCGCCAAGATCGGCGCGGGCAAGTTCAGGCCGCTACGGCCGCTGCAACCGGCTTAGCGTGCTTTATTTTCCGTTTTCTGAGACGACCCCTACATGCACGACCGTTACGGGCTGTCGATGTCCAAGGCACAACAGCAGTTGCTGATGGCCTGGGATCACCAATACCCAGTGACCGCGTGGGAACAGGAGCGTGACCGGCGCATTGCCCGAATAATGGGGCACAGCAACCCATTCGTAACAGGTGAGCATTCTTGGAGTCTCGGGATGCGAGTGACGGGAGCCGGCACGATGCCCCAGGCCATTCGGAGCGAGCCAGTTCAGCACCAGGTATCTGGTGGAGACGCCTCCAACTCGATCCAGTTGGTGATTGGGAACCGCAATAGCAATGTATACCACCTGCCAGTGGGCTGTCCGAGCTATGGAAAGGTCGGAACGCGCAACCGGGTAGAGTTTGCGAGCGCTGCGGACGCCGAAGCGGCGGGGTTTAAACGGGCCGGAAACTGCCGATAGGGGGCCGTGCGGGGGCGGATATGCAGTTTTGTAGTGCTGGGGCTTGCCTGAACCTTTTCCTGCCCTCTGGACGCTCTGCGGTGGCTACAGCAAGCGTGAGGTGAGGAAGCTGGTATCGCAGGCACGGCCGGGTGTATCACAAAGATCTCCCGGCCGACCTCAATGATCATTCAACTGTCTGGTGCTGTTTCGTTTTTGCGGCCTGCTGGGGCGGTACCGGCTCAGGTTGGGCCGGCGTCGTGGCCAAGGTATGAGTAATCACCGAGCCGCTTTTGTTTGCCAGGTTCTTTGCCAGAGACTCACGGACAACTTCCATAGTGAGTATCCGCGAGGTGGCAATCGCAGATTTGAGGGGCTGGCCAGCTGCAACCAATACCTCAACCATGTCCAGGGCCGTATTCACGCCGGCTTCGATTCGTTTCTCAACGCCATCAATCATCATCGTCTCTTTCTCCATTTTGGCCGCTTACGGAATTGCAAGAGACCTCAAAGGAGCGTACTCGGTTCATTAGTGGCTTGAACAGCTCAGCGCATGGAGGGATAATGTTTGCAACCTAATTATTAGGAAGCTAACCGTTTAACATAATCCCTATTATACGCAATGAAATCATAAGCTTGCGCATTAGAATTAAAGCCATTTCTAGAATTTTAGACCCGCACCAGGAAACCCGCGAGCTCCACTCATCGGACCTCGCACGCCAAGAAAAACGGAGGGTCACTTAAGGCGCATACACGGTTTTGTGCCCAGATTGGCCACGGCCGGTCCCCTCGCAACCAACTGGCGGCAAGCTCCTGAGGAGTCATGAACCAAGTCTTTTGGGGGCTAGAAATGTCGCTTATGCGCGTGAGGAAGCCCTTGTCCTCAGTCACGACCAAGGCTGGTAGCATCAAAAACCGATAGAAATCAAAATCAATTCCATCATTTCGATTGTTGTGCGAAGCGGGAGAGTAGGCATGCTTAGATTTGCGTGTCCTTACCCATTGCCGATAGAGGTACCTTATTTGAAGGTCACATCTCGCGCTCATTGAGATACCTGCGAGTGGACGATCGGCATCAAGCTCGGCTAAGGCATCTTTTAGTACTTTGCCTTCCAATTCCTTTAAATTATCGAGGGCATGAAGTTTCTGTTGAAGATCCAACAGCAAATTCCTAAATGACAGAGCATAGACGCCACTATAACTTTGAAACCTTGCTATACGCTCCTTAACTGTTGCGAGTTCAAGAGCGAGATGAGAATCAAATTTATCGAACTGCGCAATCCACTCTTCGCGCTCATCCTGAAGTATTTTTTCAAGCTTCGAGTGATACTGTGAGTTTTTCGGCTCTGATTGAATATTACAAAGTTTCTGCCACCCGTCCTTTGAAAGATCCCTTACTTCACTAGCGCACCAAGGATCCTTACCAGCAATTCCAAGCATCCCTAAGATGTCTCTCTTCCCAAGGATGATGGGATATTCTGGATCGAGAAAGGTCTCAAGCCCTTGAATCATACGACTGAAGCAAGGTTCACTCATCCCTCCCTCAGGCTTTGTAATCTGATTTAAGAGCTCCGCAAATGCCCCATCCGCGAGTGCAAAAGCGTATTCACCAGAGGAAGCCATTTGACCAAAGGTATCAAGCCAGTCCGGACAAGTCGTGGACTCCCCAAGTGTACGCGCGACGTTAGTATCGAGGGCAACGATGCACTTTTCCAACGGTATAATGTGACGCTGACTAGATTTCATTATCTAGAAGGTCCCTTTCGAGTATTTATGCTTAATTTAAAAAGGTTAGCCACTAATGCCGCCACTTAACGCATCCTGGCATTCATAACCAAGATAAAATAATAACTCACATAAATCTCTATTTGTGTGAGTTATTATTTTACAGTTCCAACAGGTCTAGAATTTCCGATCCCAAAATTTGAAGTCCAGTTTCCATGCTCGTGAACTCATCAATCCGCCCGATGAAGTTGGCGTGGCTATTATCGAGCCCATCTTTTACGCCAATCAGTCCAACCGTCAACGGCAGACCGCGTTCATCGAAGGAGACCTGACACCGAATCAGCCGGTAGACCTCGCCGTCGCGCGAGTTCTGAAGATACGCCCCCTCCCCGAATCCGGCCTCCCCCAAGATCTGGTACGAGATTCCTTGCATGATATGAGGTCTTGAAACCAAAAAGCTCACGACGTCATCCCGGGAAAGATTCTTTGCTTGCTCCCAGCCGTCTGGATCTACTGATCTCAACAGCGCCAAAAGCTCAGATCTCACCCGCGCAACGTACGCCATCACCCTCTCCATCGCGAACCCATTACTCGACTCGCTGAAAAACCGTCATAGCAATAAGGCCCTTCCCGTCAGTGGTCGGTCGAGTGGTTATTTGCCAACCCGACGCGGTACCTAGATTTCTCACGCCCTTTTGCTGCTCACCATAGCGGCGAGCCTTGTCTTTCTCCTGCTTCGCAGTCAGCGTTTTTACCCTGTCCGCCTCCCGAACGATCCGGGCCAGCCTCGAAAAAACGTTGTCGAGCTTACACTCGCCCTTCGTTTCATCCAGGTACTCGATAACTGCATGGTACGTGAGGTAGATGCGGCCAAACGTAGGATTGTCGACGAAAGGTTGTGGCGGGGGTTTCCCATCCCATCTCACGCAGATGCCAGGATGCTCTTCCAGCGCCCACTCCTCCCCTTTCTCGACTGAAATGTTGTCCAGGCCGAGGAGTTGTGTCCGAAGTGCATATGCGTATTGGTAGAGCTCTTCTTTGGAACTTGTCACCAGCAGGAGACGCTTTACAGCTCCTCGCGAAACCACCAGCTTCAGGTTGCGGGATGTTCGATTTGCCCCAGCGAGCTCCAACCAGATCAGGCAGCACCAGGCGCCATACAGCTCGACGAAGTCCAGGGCATTGGGCCCGAGGTCTTTTGAGACATGGACATCCACAGTGCGAAAAAAACGATCGTCGCCATTAAACTTGACCTGGTACAGGCCTGGTGTATCGGTTGTTGAGGTGCTGAGCTTGACCACTTTGAAAGTCATTGTTCGGATCTCGATTGCGATGCTTGAAGACTCGCACGTCTTACTGGAATGCAAGCGGACAATTCTACCCGACTCCTGATCGATCTCATGGCCATAAAAAAAGGGCCAGCTAAATTAGCCGGCCCTTTTGGTTTCTTGCATGCGGTCGCTAGCGACAATCTTTTCGAGAATGTCGGCAGCCTCCATTGTGTATGGCCCTTCAAAGATGACGTTGAGTCCATCTTGAAGGGCCTTTGCATGGGCCATGATGTACCGACGCGACGCCGGCACCCGGTACCGGCTTACCAACAGCAATCGGTAATCCCCTGCGCTCCCACTAAAACCGCTGGGCGGTGAGAATGGGTCGAGGGCATTGGCGCCTGGCGAGGTGACAACACGCACCGGGTCATACAGATAAGATGTGACGCTCATCAAGCCGCCCTCCTCATCTGTGGGAACCCCATGCATCCAAGCTGCACCAGCACATCATTCCAGTCGACTGACTTTTCGCCTTCCAACAGCGGCAATGAGGGAGTCAGTATCTGAGCTTGGATACCCTTCTCCCAGAGACGCTTTTTCAGGTTCATGCCCGCCTCTTCACCGCGCCCGGATCGGTCCTTGTCGATCCAGATCCTGACGCGTTTTGTGCGAGGGCCAGGCTCGAAACCCTCCAACAACGTTGCATTCACCAATGAGTGAACCTGCACAGCGAAATTGGTACCGGTTTCTATTGCCCAAGCCGTTTCCAGCCCCTCACAAACATCAATTTCCTCCTTGTCCCAAGCCCCCACGAAAATGCCACCGCCAGTAACCAGTTTGTCGGTAGGATACATGCACATTTTCTTAGCACTCTGGACGGGTGCTTTCAGCCCCTTCGGGGTTAGAAAGTACCGGTGGAGCGTGATAGGAAGCCCTGCCTTAGTAACTTTCGCGACAATGCCGGGAAAATCACCTTCGAACTCACCATCCTCGTTGTAACTCGAGAGGCTCGGATGAAACCGAACCACCCTTTCGACGCCCTCACGATCCCAACAGAGAATCTTGCGGCTGGCCAAATACAGTCGGGCCGGCTCAGCATCTGCATGCGTAAGCGGAATACTGCCCTTCCAAAGCTCATTAAGTTTCTTGCTGTGATAGAGGTTTGAAGCAGCCTCTCTTTCCTCAAGTTCTTTGCGACGTGCCGCGAGCGCCTGCTCGTTGGCCCGGTTAACCTTCTCCTGCTGATTCTCATCTTCAGTCGAGCGAATCCCCAAGAAGTCACCAACATCGGCCACAGCATCGGCAAATCCGTAGTTCTTCACCCACATCAGCAAGCTGAATCCATCGGGGTACGTTCCACAGGTGTTGCACATACCGCCGCCGGAGTCTTGAAAATCCTTACGGAAGAACTTGAACCCATCGCCGCCACGACCAGCCACCCCATGGACAGGGCACTTGGTGTGTCGACCTGGTTTATCAAACGCTCGGGAATCGATCTCAGGGCACAAGTCCCTCAAAATCACATCCCAGCCTTTTAGCTTCGCCGCATTACGTACAACTTCGGCTTTCAAATTTCTCATAGTGCACCTCCAGGTAAGCCCAACTCGGGACTTCCCCAAGCCACCGAAACGGGAGCTTGGGGAAGCCCCGAGCCGGGGGAATAGGACACCTGAAGGAGCTCCACCCCTTGAGGGGGCAAAGCCCCCCAGGGGTGGTTAAGCTGCCAACCGCAACCGCGGTTTCATCAGCTTCAAGTAGGTATCGCGCGCTTCAGCAATCGCCTCGCGCACAACATCACGTGTGTCTGTACAGAGCCCCTTGATCGAGGGATCACGACTGAACCCGTAAATATCAACCTCAGCCAGTACAGCGATATCGTCGCCGTCATCATCAAGCATGGTGACAGTGACTTTGAGGCTGAAGCATTCGATCTCCCCATCCATGATTTGCTGGATGGTTTGGTCGAGGTAGACGAGCTCTTCCTCGGTTTCAAAGACATCGAAGTCATCCGGACACTTAAAAACATCAACCCGAAAGTTGGAGGTTTGAAAGGTGCGCAGCTTTGTCTTTTCGGAGACGTACGCATCAAGGAGTTTGTACCCTCGGTGCGCAAGCTCTGCACCGGTGGCCACAACATCATCGGCAAGCGCAGTGACCAGTCGATGAAGAGCAACTTTTTGAGCGGGTCCACCTAGTTCATCAGCTGGAGTGAGCTCGACGTAAACTGGATCGATACTCAGGGAGGTCGATCGTTCATGCACGTAGCGCATTCCAGAGTCCCGGGTGATCTCCAGCTTTTCGGGTAGCACCAGGCCATCCCAGACAGTCGAAGTCACATCCGGAACAAGACGCGAAGCAAGACGCTTCACATCCAACTCACCAGTGAAACTTGCACCATCGCCCTGACAACAGCTCAAAGAAAAATCGACGTCTTCAGCGGGGTAGCCGTTTAACACCAGGTAGCGCTGCATCAGGGTTTTGATTGCGTGGTTAGTAGACATAAAGGGACTCCGGTAATTGGAGCCCACTACCCCTATTGGGGCATGTAGGCCCCTATAGGGTTTGATCAATCAGTGGATATGCTTCGTTCTAATTCGAATGAGAAAGACATCCCAGGCCAGATGGCCGTGGGAAACAACCTTCCCATCATCCACCAGCACACGGCGCTTGCCGGTGAAGCCGGTATCGATAGCGAAAGCAGTCTTGTCTCGAGCATTCGGGTAACGAGCGAGCAGTGCACGCAGTGCTGCATAGTGTCGAAGCGCGAAGGCACGGCGAACGACGTTCGCAATACCTCCACAGCGGGACACGGCTTCTGCTTCGACGCCACGCGTCAATGCTTCAGCCTCACCGGTAGTGAGTGTCATCGTCTCGCGGAGTAGCGCGACTAAACGGGGGTAGGACTTCATTTCTTGGTCCCATCCTTCTGTTTGATCGGTAAGCCGCAAATGCTGCTCATCATGCTGACAAAGCTTTCATCGCTGAGAGCCTCTTGATAGTGAGCAACCCGATTTTGGGCGTGGGGCTTCGGTGGTGACGGGAGGGGCTTCTGTGCATTACTCATACACGTTGCTCCATCTTCACAACCTGGTCTCCCCGCGTCACATACGACCAGCTACAGCCGAAGGGTGATGACGCTCCAATCAGCTTTGCAGGCGAAAAAATCATAGATGTACCTCCAGAATGGAGGTGAGATGCCAACCCCGAGTGGGGAAGGACCCCACCAGAAAGGTTGGAACAACGGTGTTACGACAGGCTTACCCAATGTCCGGCGAGAGCCAAGCACAGGGCCGTGTGAATCAAATTACGTCAAACACGAAGTCGACGATGATGATCACGAGATTCAGTAAGTCAGACATGTTGCACCTCAATTTTAGTTTTAGTGCAAGGTCTCCCCTACAGGGAGAAACCCCTGCAGGGTGGGTTAGCCAGAATGGCCAATGTTGATGCTGCTTTAGGGACGCGCAGCTAACGCCATCTCCGATCGCAACAGAGCGATAGGAAGAATCTTTGCTTGGGAAAACTGGAGCTTTCCGAAACAACCCTTGAGGTCGGTCGGTGGCCTGCTGGCCGAGAGGATGCTGATCACAGCTGGTTGAAATATAGCACTCGGCATTTTGAGATGGAAGCAGGGAGGAATCCCCCCTGCTCCAATCACCTACGCACGTTTCTGAACCATCTCGTCCTTCATCGCCCGGAGCAAGTCCAGGTGATACGAGCGAAGCTCCGAAGCAGCAATCGTTGAACATGCTGCCGAGATTTCGTGAACCAGTTGAATGAATTCACGAAGATGCGCCGTGGTGGTGATCCCGCGCTCACAGTAGCTGGCTTCAATCTCTTGCTGAGTAACGTCAACTTGAGACGCCAGGTAGAGAGGACGGTCCCTCCTGTCCAGTAGCAGAACTTCCGTAACACCATCATGGGCACCTTCAGGAAAGAGTGCCGCTTTTCTGCGCTCGATGATCTCGTTGAAATGCGAGAGAACCAGCGCTGGGTTATTGGAAATCTGGGAAACCGGAAAATTGTTCATGAAGCCTCCAACACGAAAGTCGAGGCCTCTCCCCTATCGGGAAAAGAACCCGACGGGGTTTGCTGCATATGCAGCGTTACGCCACAGATGTGGCAAGTAGGATCACCAGGATGATTCAACTGCGTCCATCATGATTTGCAGTCGCAACAGCGGTAGCTTCATAAGCCACGTTCTGGATTCAGTAGTGAAACTCGCCAGCAAAGTAACAAGTCGACCGTGCTCTTCGAGCTCAGCGAACGTGGTGACCTTTGCCAGACGCATCCTGCATTTGATTGAGCGAAACTCGTCGCGCTCAATCGTCGTCAACAACGACGCCTCATCACATTCGATTCCATTTGAGCGCATGCGCTCCATACGAAAAGGAAGTGACTGAGCGACCTTATCGAAACCAGCTGCCACGAGCTGTTGTGAAATATTCATGTTGCCTCCGGTGGTTAGAGACAACATTCCCGATCGGGAGCGATTGTCCCAATGGGTTGAATGGCGAGTGCCAAGGTGATGCTGCATAGAGTTGCAGCTGACTATCGTCCTGGAAACGCATTGTTCGCAGGTGGATTCGGTTGAGAGACTCGCCTCGTTAGAAGAGGTTCTCCGAACCGAACACTCTCCCCAGACCGGGAGAGAATCGGAAGCGCCCCTCTTTTACAAGAGGGGCGAGGACAACAGTTAAAGACCTTTATTCGCTTGGTTCCTGACTTCCTTAATCGCCCCAACGAGAGGAGCGAAAAAGATCGCCGGCGCAGCTTTCGCCGCAACAACGAACTCAGCTTTGAAACCTTTGATGAAACCTACAAGGTGTTTGCGAATCATGGTCAGCTCCTCGCGTTACATGAGTTCAGCATATACCTTGATCGGTATCTGTTCAAAGCGAATTAGGCCACTTTGGGGGTCCCACCATCGGAGTCACGAGCCTGCAGCTTTCGCCACTGACCGATGACACCAGAAATCGCCCCACGAACGGGAGCAAAATAGATGGCGGGGGCCTGCTGAGCTGCCTTCACAAACTCAGTTAGGCAGTGCTCAACCAGGGAACTTTTATTACCGCTATTAATGCCCATTTTGTCTCATCTCCTTGACTGCAGCCCACGAGGTAAAGCCCAGGAACGACAGAAAGGTAAGCGCATCGACCACCAGGATCGCGTGCTCGAGGAACGTAAGAACGCTGAGCGTGAACTCGGCGACGTGGTACTCACGAAGTTTGTGGACAAGCCACCCGAGAAATACGGAAGGCGTGGCAATTATTATGAAAATGCCGGAACCCACAACCGTGTGAGCGAGGAAATGCACCAACGGCGCATACCAGGGTTTTTGATGCGGAGAGCTATTTTGGTTCTCCATGAGGGACACTCCTTTTGTGTGCGGGAGGCCCTACCCCGCAGGGATAGAGGCTCCCCGCGGTTGCTGGATTGCTGAAATTAAGGGATCAGCTGCACCTTTACTGCTTTGTCCTATATGGACTCAGCGCGAACACGAATTCCATTACGGTCATCGTGAACAAACACTTCTTTTGGCGCCCTGCAGGCGTGAGCCAACATATGTGGTTTTTATGCCACATGGACAGTTCTCAGTTGCGCATCCAGAAGCTTGCCTTTGTGTTCGAGCCAGTTGCGAAGTGCTTCGCACTGGTCGAGATTAAAGCCAGAGTTTTCCCCCATTCGAACAAGGTTAAGAATGATCTCAGAGGTGTAGTTCTCTTCAACAATTCCGGCGAACACGAACCTTGCTTTGGGGATGGACTCAGGAGCATTGCCAGAAAGGGATTCGATCTCATCACCGTGATTGGTAAACAATTCTTCGATCATCCCAACCTTGCCCTGTAGGACCGGGCAACTCTGTGAGAGCTCAGGTCCAAATTTCGTGTGAAAGTGTCGTACCAGCCCATCGATCAACTCGATAATGTCGGGCAACCCGGCCTGCTCGTCCCGCACAAAGACGCGAGCTCCTACAAAGGCCCCGTACTCACAGCGGGAGATAACCGTCCTCTCGCATATTTCGATGTCGTTATCGCTCCGATCTGCATAGATCGCTTGCGCGGCTTTTGCGAAAAGGTTTGTGCTTGAATCAACACCAAAATAATTTTCGCAATCAGCAAACGTCAAACCTGCGTCAACAGCGACCTTAAGCAGGTCCAACGGCGATGGCGCCGCCGACATCTGAAGGTCCAATCGCTCGTTTCCGACCAGGTTGTTTTGATTATTCATGTCGTGCTCCAAAAGGAGCCGGGCATGTCCCCAACGCGGGGGCATGTTCCCGGCGGGGTTTGATAGTGAATTTATTGCCTAAAGGCCAAAGCCTCTCAGCGACGTCATTGAATCAACCACCCAGGGAAAACCCGAGTGGTGATCTGGCCCTCACCGCATAGTGAGGGGCCGCGACCACCTATTGATGCTGGATGGTCGATTCATGGAACAGGAAGGCTACCGATCTCGCTTCGTTACATCGCCGGTTATTTTTTCCGTGGTGGTACTTAGCAAATCCCATAACGCTATAGCGGGTGCCCAAAAGCCTTGAAGGGTTTCTTGTACGCCGCGCTTGAAGCCACGAATGAAGGCATTCATAGCCATCTCCAATAGTTTTTCCTGTTTGCATAAGGGCATGCCCAGGCCGCCCCGTTAGTGACGGTTCAGGCCAGAAGAGCCTTGCTGGCGTGGTAGGTGGAATAGATCGTCCACCAGCCCAAGAACACGCAGTCGCTGTACAAGATCACATGTTCCAAGAGTTTCAGAACTGGGACCAGGTCCTTACCGGCCTCGAAGCCCCCCACCCAACTGGTAAGGGTCGAGATCAGAAGGCTCGCGAGCACGAGCAGGGAAAAGAAAATGACTCCCATGACCAAGTGGCCAAGGAACTCACCAATGATGCCAAGATTTTTTTTCATAGGTTTAACTCCGGGTTGAGGCGGAGCTAACCCCCGACAGGGAGCTAAACCCCGCCGGTTTGGTTTTAATGCTGCAGTAGTGCAGCTGCTTTCAATTCGAACCAACATTGGTTCGAGTGAAACCGCTTGAGCAATGCTCTTGCCGAAGCGGTCTCTAAACCGCCCCGGGAACTCCCCGGGGCGATGCGAGACGATTTAAGCAGCTAGTCGGTAGGTACCAGGCGCAACGCGTTCAAAATAGCGCGCGTCCTGTACCACCTGACGAACTTTTGCCTCCCAGTGCTGATTTGACCGAGAACCTGCGTACGGCGCGATCAGTTGGTTAATCTCTTTGAGGTGTAGGACCTTGCCACCTTGAAGGATGCGACGTATCGCGGCCCGCCAAGTAGTCCCAACCCATGACGCAGCACGACTTTCGACCTGAGCCAAGAAAAACAGAGACTCCTTGTTCTTCTTGAAGACCAACAATTTTTCGTGGGCGATCCTGACGATGTTGCCTCGGTATTCCCGCCGATCAGAAACGCAGTTGTGCTGAATCTTGATAATTTCATCAACAAGCCGACCCGGCGCGACCCGTTCGACGAGCGATGACAAATTGAGGTACTGACCTTGCCGACGAAGATTGCCCATCAAAATTCCGTAATGCCCATTTTTTTCGACGGCGTCATGAATGTTCATGATGGAAAGCTCGAGAGCCTCCGTGAACTCGGCAAGGGCCATTCGACTCATGTCCCACTTGTTTGGCTCTCCCCAGACCTCCCCGCTATAGACCAGCATCGAAGCATAGGGGGCATGCCACCAACAGGTGTGGGCCTCCTCTCCAAGAAAGGCCCGCATGTCGTCCAGCAACAGGTTGGTCCCCTGGTGAAGGTCGGTACCCTTGAACCGGAGTCCGAGCTCGTTGGCAACGTCGACAGACGTACCGCCACCGATACTAGGGTCAAACGCAAGACCATTCTTTCGGGTGTGATACGTCCCAAAGAAATCCCTTACGATCGCGCCTGTGCAATTACCGCGGTATCGGCTATTCCCCCAATGACCACGGTCCGGATAGCTAACAACTGAGGAATTAAATTTCATGGTACGTCTCCGTTGAGGTGGCGCCCACAACCCAGCCGGGACGTGATGCGCCCGATGGGTAGGAATTAGATCTGACCGTTGTCGCACATGCTGTAGCACTGCTTGCCAACGATAATGTGGTCTATGAGCGTCACCTCCACAAGCATCAAAGCCTGCTTCAGAGATGCCGTCATGGAGAGGTCCTCAGGCGATGGGCTGCAATCACCACTGGGGTGGTTATGCGCCAAAATCACCTTTGACGCATTATGATGCAGAGCACGCTTTGCGACCACGCCAGGATGGACGCTTACATGCTGATGGCCGCCAGCGAACAGCTCTTCAAACGCGATAAGCCGATGCTGGGCATCCAGGTAGGCTACGCCAAACACCTCGCGGTCTTTCTCGCCCAGCTTGAACTTGAAGAAGTGCCGAGCACGATCCGGACTGTCAAAGCGAGCACCCTTTGCAAATCGCTTGTTGATGATTTCGTTCGCGGCCTCGATGATTTCATCGGCCGTGACGGTCTCACCGAGCAATTGAAAAACGTTAGGGTTCTCGGCTGTTTCGATAAACATAGTGGTGCCTCCAGAGATGAAGGAGGCTCTCTCCCCGGCAGGGGCAAGAAGCCCCTTTAGGGATTGTGATTGCTGGTAAACCACCAACTGGGCATCTCACCACCTGACATCAGGGGGGTGAAGAGTCAATTGCTTTCGCAAACATAGCTTGGGAAAGCAGTCGAGAAACGGGGGGGGAGTCAAAAAGAGGTGCTGAAGGGTCAGCTGTATTACGAAGCATCCGGTGGAGATGCAAGTTGAATATACGACAAATTTATCCTACCTGGTAGCGCGAGAACTTCGACCGCCCCGGGTTGGGGACGATCGAAGAGTCGCTGTGTTACGCCGCCAGATAGCGGTCGGGACTGAAGACTTTGGCGTGCCGTTCGTAGTACTGGAGCAGGTCGTTAAACCTTTCCGTCCTCTCCCTGACACTGACAAAGTGCGCAGTCGCCGTGGGTGCCTCATTGCGCAGAAGCTCAAGTGAATTTCCGTCATCGAGCTCCCATAGAAAAATCGTGCATTCGGAGGTCTTTGCAGTCCCCTTTCGCACGATTTTACGATTCCCCATCATCCGCGCGGCCTGGCAAATTACATTCATCACATGGCACCTCAGGTCGAGGCGAACACGTGCCCCTGACGGGGAACCTGCCCGCCAGGGTTGATCAATAATTACAGCGTTATCCGTTCAAACGAGACCTACGGTCTCCCAGTGCCGATAACCATCCAGACTGAAACACCAAACCCCTCCCCAAGAGGCATGCCGCCTTTGGGGAAAGTTTTGGACGCCTTGCCTACACCGACATCGCAAGCTCGGTCTGCTGCCCACTGATGTACTTCGGTGGAAGGTGGGTGGTGGCATCGATTCCCATATGACATACCGGACCGATTCCACACATTCCGCCCCCACAGATCTGCATGCAGTAGCTGTCGATCCCGTCCTCCTGGAGAGCTGTGTAAACAGGATTGATGACCTGGTTAGTCAATGCCATACCCAGTGCCTCACCAACCGCCTGAAACACGGGATACACGACCGATTGACCGAGGACCTCATGGGCAATCGTTTCTGACAACCCATCCACCATAGATGGCGGAATCCCCTTCAAACGTGCGTGCTCGGTAGCGGTAAACAACCTGCTGAGCTCTGACTTGGACGGGTCAGGATGTAGCAGAAATGGCTCTGTGCTCCGTCCTTTAAAATAGCCACGCCCGACAGTCCCAACCGAGGTGCTGTCTGCTGTGACCAACTGACGCTTGAAACCCTTGCCAGCCGCAATATCTCGCTCCTCCTTTGCCGCGAGATACTCGTAGCTTTTCCACCGAGGTGAGTCTTCAGGTATTTGCTCGAGGATATCGCCGACTTTCACTGGCTTAACGTCAGTGGCCGTCGGAAAAGTAAAGCCCTCTCCCAAGCCTTTTGTGATCGCTACAACCACCATCCGCTTCCGGTCTTCTAGCACTCCAAAATCAGCCCCCCTGAACACCGTCTCATGCAACACATATCCCAACGATGTCAGAACACTGCGAATGACGGTCATCGAAACCGAGTCCAAATATTCAGGAACGTTTTCGATGATGCAGATCGCAGGGTTAGAGGCCTTTACGAAGTCCAGAAAGTCGATGAACAAGGTACCTGCCGAGGAATGCTCCTCCGCATTCTGTATCTTGTTCTTCGAACGGCCCGAGCGGCTGGCCCCGGTGCAGGGGATCCCGGCAACTACGCAATCTAATTGCGGTACGTCGCCCGACAAGGTGAGGTCACGAATGTCGGTGTTGATCGCGATTGATTCTTCAGTCCAAAGTTCCGGATTGTTCCTTAGGGATACATCCAGATAATTGGAATCGACCTCAACGCCGACTTGTATGAAGGACGCAACCCCCGCGACCAAAAGGCCTGAGTGCAGCGCTTTATCAATGATGCCGCTCCCGTGATATAGCGAGCCTTTCGCCAGCGCCACCTTCTCGGTGAGCTTGCGTTTTATACGCTCAACACGCTCTTTGATCTTGAGGTCGATCTGCAGAGCAGTTACGACAATACGACCACTTCGAATGGCAACACGAACCTTCTCGCAGCCTTCAAAGAACTTCTTAAGCAAATCGGTGCGCACCTCCAACAGAGGCGTGACCACACCGTTTCGTTCACGTTTAGAAACAGTGAAGGAACCCGCTTCCATCGTCTCGCCGGAGACCGGTACCAACTCGAGACGCTTGGATGCTTCATTGCTTCGCAGCAGGTACTTAGCACCAACCTTTACGCCGGCATGAACCAGCTTCTGACCCTCAAGCCAGAGTCGCGCTACACCGCCCTTTGCCTCGCCAATCGTTGTGTTGATTACTGTAGTCATGGTGGAACTCCAAGTGATTGGAAGCACCACCCCCACTGGGGATGAATGCCCCCAGGTGGGTTTTAAGTTTGAGTGCTGGTGACCACCAGCTGGGTATCTTGGCTACTCACATGAGTGGCCAAAGAATGCTTGTGACTGAGTCTTGAGCAGAGTCACTCAAAAGCATTCTGAGGGTGGCCGACCCATAAGGGCCGGCTACCTCACAATCAAACGATAGCCTTGATTTCCTCCAAGAAGCTCTTGGGGTCCATCTCGACGTTCAGCCTCATGACCAGGTCGTCGACGTCGTCGTCACAGTAAGACTGAAGCTCATCGTTGTTTGTACACAAGGAGTGCATTTCATCCGACCGTTTGAAGGGGTCACACATGCCCATCTGCTGCCAGTACCGCAGGGCTGCAATGATGGTGTGCAAGTCTTCATCCTGTTGGATGAACACAAGCCCGTCGCTGGCCACCGGCGCCATGGCCGGTTCAGAAACAACGGTCTCTTGCTTGAGTATTTTCATTCGCCCGTTTGGATCTCTCACGATTTCAAGCGTGTGCTTTTCATCGTCACCAACCCATTCGGTGTGCGAGTTGTATTTAGATCCGTTCTCGGTATCGATGACATATTCGCCGACTTTAACCGTTCCAAACCGCAGGTTCATGATGTCATGCGTTTCTGCAAGGGTGAGATCGGCCGGGACCAAAACCACCTCCGTGTGACTTCCAATGAACATGCAATCAAGATTGATTTGAAGCTTGGATGTTGTAGTCATGTCGTACTCCAGGATGAGGTACGGGGCACGCCCCATCGGGACATGGCCCCGAGTGGGTTAAATCAATTTAGCAAGCTGCGAAAAAGTGTTCAGGTTCTGCACCGCGGGGGTGACATTCCGAACATTCTTTTTGACCTCGCCGTGTTCAAAGACAAGATCACCAAGGTATTCGTCTCTCAAGCTATGAACATCATCTGGGTGGATCACATTCAGAACAGAGACCGCTGTTGAAGCTGGGAGCCCGAAAAGCTGAACACCTACCGGGTTTCCATCCTCCATGACCACCAATACCTGAGGTCGCAGATTTTCAATTGGCGAGTAATTCGTGACTACGGCCCCGATGTGTTCATCGCTGACCGGGCTGAGAACACAAGTAGCGGTCCCAAGGTAGGACTGCAGTGTGGACTCAAGGTCACTCAGTTTAGCCAACTGCCCTTTTTTGTTGGCCAGCCAATACTGCTCATCGGCTGACACAAGGAACATACGATGCTGACCAATGGCAACATCGCCATCGACAACCTCACCTAACAACGAAACGTGAACGCTATCCAAGCTGACAAGCTCACGCTGACCCGCCTCAAACTTCTCCAGTGCAAGCCTGAAACCTTCAAACAAGTTGTTGGTGTTTGGTGAAACGGCAGTCAGCCAACGCTGATCGGAGTGAGCTTTATTCGTTACGAAAACGGTGTAGAACTCATTATCAACGCTTTGAAAAAATGCAAAAACTTTCATCATGGAGCTCCGGTTAAATGCGAAGCCATGACCCCAATGCGGGGTCACGAAGCCCCGCTATGGGTTGAGTTGTGCTGGCGTGACCAGCTTGTTTTCTCGAAGACCTCAAGGCCTTCGAAGAATGGAAAAATTCTTTTCTAAAGGCCTGGGCCTTCGTAAAAAAAACCAGTTATTAGGCGACAGTCACCATTTCCCGGGTTACGCCTTGAAGTCGAGGATTCCAGCAGCGCTCTACCGGCAGGCCGGCAAGCTTCACCAAATCATCGAACGCCTGCAGGGCGCACCAGCCAGTTGCAGCGTCGTACCTCCCGCCCACAAAGACAGGACAGAGGCTCGGAACATCAGTGCCGTAAACCTCAGGGCTGCCGATGATCTTGGCTAAGTCTCGCTCCCACTCATCAAACAACCATCGGTTAAAGGTGGCCACGAGCTCATCTGTCAGCATTTCTGATGGGTAGGTGCTAACCATCCCAACTTTTCCGTTGACCTGTTTTACCCACTCCTCACGAGAAAGCGTGCAAGGCTGTTCGTACGAATCAGTTGCTACTCGGCATGAGAGCCGTAATGTCTGGCCAACAATTCCGTTCTCGATCAACTTGGCTTCATAGGAATGCGTCCCACGGTAGCTGCTGACAAAGATGAAAATGTATTTCTGGGTGGTTTTGCAATTCATGGTCATCTCCAGATTGAGCGGGACCATGCTCCCGCAGGGAACACACCCCCGCAGGTTGAGTTTTTGAATGGTCAGCTGCTGATGTTCAACCGCGACGAGGTGTTCTCGACCACGAACGCAAAAGTCAGCTGGCTGAAAATCATCGAGTTCGCACCATGGGTAACGAGCTTTTGACTCCTAGCGAACGAGTACCGCCGGAGTTGAGAGAAATGCTGGGATACCAGCTTCATTTTTACCTAGGTGCACAAGCAACTGGGTAACTGAACTGGATTTTGCCTGGGCAAAGCACAGCATGCAACCGGGGCGTCTTAGCGCCCCGGCTCCATGATTTCTCTTATTGTTCCAACTCGCTCCTTCACGGGAAAGATCGAACCTCACGCGGCCATGAATTGGCCGGCAAGCAGAACCTTAAATGTATCGATCGACATCAGTTGGCCGCGGTATTCCCCACTGCCAAAACGGACTGCGACGCCGAACTCTTTAATCAGCCTTTCGTAGTGCTCGACCTGGACTGGAACAATTTTCCCATCCAAGCATTGCTGCACGACATCGGCCTGGCTCGTGGACGGCAACTCAATTCGCTGGTCGTCACGTTCATACTCAAGATCCCGAAGGACCAGCGTTTCGCGATCGGGCGCACAGGCAATGATCTCCTGGCACGCGATGGAGAGACCTGCGTCCCCTACGCTCTTTCCATACCACTCGGTCAAATATTGCTTCGAGTGGTATACAACGGTACGGCCTTGATCCCCGTAGTGGGCAATCTGCCGGCAACCGTTTCCAGCCTGGCCATTGAAAAGCCAATGAGCGTTTCGGCCCGCCTGGTCCAGGATCCCCAGAATTCTGAAGCCGTCGGTGACCTGGATGAAGGGCACTATGACTTTCTTGCCCATTCGGCCGCGGCCAACAACAGAAAAACTCCAGTAATCCGCTCCTACGTGAGAAACCAATCGCAGCTTCAACCGAGACCCTGCATTGATGAGCAGGCGTTGAACAACGATCAGTGCTTGGTTTGCATTCATGGCGTATCTCCAGGTTGGAGCCGGACCATGCCCCACCGCGGGGACATTGGCCCGGCGGTGGGTTTTAGTGAAAAACAGTTGGGTCGATTGCAATGTGCTCGGGAATCCCGGCCAGAGACCGAATTTCCTCGAAAGCATGCATCCGAACCCAGCCTTCTGACTTATCGTAGGACGCGCCGACGTACACAGGGAAATGCTTGGGCGTGTAGTCAGCGAACTTCTCGGGTTGCCTCAGCATGATTAGCACCTGCTGCTGCCACTCCTCGAAGCGCAATCGATTGAACGTGGCCACGAACTCAGCCGTGAGTTTTGATGGATCACTGTGGGTCACATAGCCGGATTGACCGTTTTCCCACCGCTCAAACTCGACCTCACTCATGTTGCAGAAAACCGGATAGCGCTCTCTGGCAACGCGGACTGAGACGCGAAACTCACTGCCCAAGAATGAGCAGTCGTATTCGTGCTTACCTTGATAAGACAGGCGCCACGAAACACGTGCCCGGGAAGGTTGCGTACCGTGGTGGTCAATTAAAGTCATGGGTCATCTCCGTGAGTACGGACCCATCCCCAAACGGGGGTGGTGCCCGCAGGGGTTAGAAAGGCCGAGGCCAGTGCTGCAAGTGCAGCTGTTTTCCTCTCCAGCACATGCTGGATAGGGAAATCACATTCGACAGGTATCCCTCTTGGATGTGATCTGATAAAGCCCATCCCTGGCTTGACCAAGGATGGTTGGTACCGAAATGTTGAAGCTAGAGCTACTTGGCCCGGTAAAGGGCTATAGCCTCCAGCGCAACTGGATCTTCAGGAAGTAGAGCCACCCAAACCAGACGGTTATAGCGGTTGTACTCAGCGCGGTCGACGAGCAGTACATTGCCCGAATGAGGGCTCTCAAAGACCGATAGCTGCCCCGCGAACTTGATCGTGTGAGGCGAGTTGGTTCCAGATTTCATAGGTCCTCCTATGCCACGAGGTGCACCACATGCGTGATGCTCCTCAAGGTTGTTAGATTGATTTGGACCTGAAATCAGGCCGCAGACTGCACCACGAGGGTCGTTTTCACCCAACCCTGACCAAGCTCGTAACGAGCCGCAACCACGTCAGGATACGGTTGTATGCAAGGATCACCCTCGCTGATCGTGCCGTAGCGCTCTGGTTGGCTGCGTAGGCGCTCTACGCGTTCGGCGTGCACTTCCTTTCGCCATTGATTGAACGCAGTCACCAATGGTTCAGGAGGAGCTGAGCGATCCATCATGGTCACGGTGTTGAGACGACCAACAACATCCCGCTCAAACTCAACATCGGACATCCCGCTGAAGAACTCTCGCCGGCCCTTGAATGAATCGTCGCCAATTTCAATCTGGAAATACTGACCGTCAACCCAGACGTCGTGCACCCATACGCCGTTGAATCGAAGACGTTGGGCAAACTTAATCTGAGAGATATCGGTGATTTTCAATTTCATTTTCTGACTCCTGGAATTAACAGGGCCAGCCCCATGGGGGGACTGAACCCCGCGAGGGTTTGTTAAAACGTCGGTGGAACTGTGTGTAACGATGCGAACATGACCTTAGCGGTCAGCACACACCGTACGGACCTTGCGATCCACGAGCCCACTCTGCTCCGCTGGGTGTAGGGATCGGAATCGCAGATCCCAGTGCTCGGCGACGTATTTCACTACATCGCTGATTTCCCCGATCAGAACCGCATTCCCCGGCAAACTGACCGTCAGACTGAACTCTGGGAGTTTGTCGGGACCCAGCGTCAGTGTTTCCACGACCAGGTTCATTGGAACCATGCCCAGCTCACGAATCAAACGCTCCGCGCCATCTCGGGTAGCTTCCGGCGGAATACCGAAGTTGCCACCACCCGGGTAGGCAACACACATGTGGTGTACAGCTGCACCGGAAAGCATGCTCCGATCCACCAATGCACGCTTACCGCTTGCGGCAGTAGCCCCGCCATAGACAGACCCTGTCACGATATCAATCGACTCAAGCTCGATCCTCACGTTGGCAGTGCTGCCGGATAGGGGCCAATCACCCTCATCCGGAATCACGTCGTAGACGACCAAGGCCGATTCAAGCTCATCCATGACAGAGCCCATGTTCTTGCCAGCTCGGTGCAAAAGCACCGCTTGCGCAGCATGGTCAACAACATCTGAAACGCCCGCAGCCGCCAGATTCACCACACGACTTGCATAGAGCTCACCATGGCGATCGAAGATCGAAAGGGAAACTTCAATCGACGGCTGATTGAGCTCGCAGATTTCATTTCGAAACGAATTCACCGCCTTTGAAAGCGCTGCCACCCTCACTGCGTCAACTACCGTCAGCTCATCACAGCAACCTGTATTGTCAGCTGAAGTGACGAGACCGTCGGCAATAGTGACGAACTCATCGAGGACCTCAGGCAAGTTTTTCAGTTCATTGGGGATCAGAATCCCCAGGGCAGCAGCCTGCGTAAAAACCGACTGCAGCATTTTAAAGTTGGGCATGGATATCTCCGTTAGGAGGTGAAGCCATACCCCGGAGTGGGGTATGAAACCCCACAGGGTGTTGAGTGCTGAATATTCAGCTTCATTGCGCCAGATCATTCCGGCACAAAGAATCTTCAAACCAGAGGGCACGTTCCCTCTGGTTTGAAGACTCAGCCAGGGCCGCCATAACGGCGACCCTGATCGAGCTTTCTTACTACTTCACTTCTTCAGGCCCTCGAGCAATAACGCGTGCCACCCAAGTGTTACGTTTCACGATCCGTGTAGCGACCTTGTACGTTTCATCAGGTTGTTTGACACGCACTTCGACTTCGACGGGTTGCTTGCCGATGCATTTCAGCTGGATATGATCACCCTTCCGAATGCTCTGCAGGTTCACCACACGCTCCAGGTCAATGCCCCAGACGTACTCATTTCTACCAAGACGAACCACGTACGACATGGACTCGTTCTTGTCGAACTTGTAGTGGTAGTGACCGTATTGGGAAACGACCCCTTCCTTAGCGCCTGACCAATCAACCTGGTTGTCGTCGGCCAGTACATCCGCCGGCAAAACGTGGTCAGTAATAGCGCCCATAGGCGTATCACTGTAGTCACCAGGCGGAACCTCCTCAAAAGGTGGTTCCGAATGACCAGGCTCTAACAGGTGCTCAGGAATGCCCCCAGAGTGTTCTCCGTAGCCCGCGTAATCATCGATGGAGGCCAACGGCGCATCATCAACCACGTGATGGCTTGCATGCGTCACATACGCTCCAGGTGCGTGCACCAGAACGCGTGGCGCCGGCGGCATCTCGTAGTTGCAAAGTTGCTCAACCGGCGATGCTGGAAAAGATCGTATGGACTCCTCTCCTACCGCCTTGAACTGTTTCAGCCGTTCGAGAAACTCGCCCCGGCGTCCCTGCTCAAATTGCTGCAGGGTTGCCGCCAATTGTCGGTACTCATCTCGTGAACGGAGATGCCCAGACGCTCGGTAAGGGAACAGTTCCACCGATGGAAACTCAAGTTTAGATTGTGTGTTATAGCGCATGGTGCCTCCAGTTTTTCAGGGGAAGCACCACCCGTTGGGGAGGTACCGCCCCAGCGGTTTTAGTTTTTGTTGGTCATCAGATACCGCTAGCCAAATGGCATAGATATCTACTGCCTAATGCCCTCCCCCATTTCTGGAGGAAGGTTCGTTATGCGGCGATTTGCAGTTGATCAATCACCCCTTCTCGGCGGCAAAGATCAACCAGACTTTCACGGAACTTGTCGCAGTCGACACCAGCAGCGCTGATGCAGACCTTGAACGAGAATGGTGAAAGCACATCGCTCATGATCCATGCCCAACGGTCTTTCCGAGTACCGAGTGCTGCGCGCTTGTCCAAAAAGATACTGCACGCCTCAAACAGCAGTTTTTCCCTGAGCACATCGATATCGTCATCCGTCCATTCAACAGGGCCCAACTCCTCCTCTGGCAGCGCCAGAAGGTCGAAGATAGAGAACTGCTGAACGTCTACCGCACTTGTCCCTTGGTGGCGACGTGCGCGACGAACTTTCTTCACGAGGCTGTCGGGGAGTTCGGACTGAGACTGCTCTCCGAACAACATGGCTAATTGCATTGGTATACCTCCGGTTAGGAGGAGGTACGCCACCCCTAAGGGGGTGAGTACCCCCTTTGGGTTGAATCCGCTTAAGCGGCTTGTGTCAGAACCTGTTGAACCAGGCCATTTAAAGCAGCGCGCAATTCGCCGAGATCACTCAGAAATTGCCACTTGTTTTTACCAAAGACGTCCTGGAGCTTCACTGTGTTGGCAGTCCCAAAAGCGACCGCGAACACATCGATTCCTGAATCCCTGCAACGACCGACCATGGCTTTAGCCTGGTCAGCGTTGTCGGGGTCGCCATCGGTAATAACGAACATTACTTTCCGCTCGCCTTTGGCCCTCAGTAGATCTCCAGCAGCTGGCCATATGGCATTTGCCAAAGGTGTACTGCCGGTTGCTTTCAGGCCAAACCGTCCTTCTTGAATTGCACCAACAAGACGCTGATCGTGCCGTTTCAAGATGCCAACCGCTGTTCCATGCCCACCATTGCGTGGAAAAACCATCGCACCGGTCGTCACGCCAGCAATCCCCTCCAATGCGGTTAGGATTGCAACGGTGGCTTCCTCGGCAATCTGAAGCGGAGCTTTTGTTTTGCCCTTGTCGCGAGAATCCATCGACGCAGATCCATCGAGCAGAATTTCGATTGCCGCATTCGTGCGCTGCACGGGTTCTTGTTGCCGGAATATCCGGTTTTCCCCAACCCGAACCCGCGCTAAGCGCGAGGAATCGATCTTGCTGCCCGTGCGACGCAGACTTACACGCGCGTCGCGAGACCCCTGAATCAGTCCATTTAGGACCTGTCGCAGCCCCATCGAGGCAAGCTGACCATTCTGAACGACGATTCCCCCCTGCAAGCTTGAGCCCACCGCATCTTTCACTACCGAGGCAGGAGTAGGACTTGAGTGGTCTACTGCTTGGGCTATCAGTTTTGCAGCTTCCCCGCCGATATCGGACTTAGCATCATCGAGGTCAGCCTCTGTTGCAGAAAGTATCTTCTGCTTTAGTTTTTCAACTGGTCCTTGACCGGTAGCAGCGCCGGCAGTTGGAGCGGCATCCGGCCCAGCGGCATCGCTGCCAGGATCACCAGCACCTGCGGATGAACCATCAGCTTTCGCATCCGGATCATCTGAACCGCCAGATTGATCGTTGGCCGATCCATTATCTCTCCCATCACCAGGTTGGCGTTGAGGTTGTCCGCTTTGATCCGGTGGGTTCGACCCCTGACCAGAATTCGGCGACGGTTGGTTCTGCTGCTGACTCTGGTCGTCTTCCGGCTCGTCCTCATCAAGAACATCCAAGATGCGGTGAGTCAGTTGATAAACAGCTTCAGTATCCGGAAGATCAGTGACCTGGTTGAGCAATCCAAAAATCTTGGTACTACGGCCAGGACCGAAAACCTCCCTCATCTTGAAGATAAGGTTATCCGCTTCACGCTGGAGCGGTTGGTTGAGCAATTTTGCGCGCCCAACGAGCAAGCAACCGTCGTGAAGCAGTACCGCCTCAGTCATTCCTGACAGATCACTTTCGCCCCCAAGCACCTCTTGAGCCGTCACGGCTAAGGGGTGAATGGTGGAGTAATGGTCAGTCATCATGCGTTTCTCGATTCGAATATCCTCGAGAAGGTTTAAAAATTTCCCAATGAACGGTGGTTCGAGTCCTGCTTTGTCGTACACCGTCGAATCCGTGTATTTGATGTGTGCCGACTCATGCGCCGTGTAGCCCAGGGCCACATTCAGCATGGTAGGCGACGCCTCAATCATTGGGAGGTAGATGACGTTGTTCCTGGTACAAGCTTGGCTTCCGCCCCAGACAACGGTCACTCCCAGATCATCGCAGTAGTAGCGAGCGATAATCGGGAGTGCTGTTTGAAGAGAATTATTCATGGTGTTGCCTCCAGGTAGTGGAGACACACCGACCCCAAAGGGGGCAGGTGTGCCCCCGAGGGGTTGGAATTACATGCAGAACTCGATAGCGCCACTTTGCAACTCGACCACAGGCGCCACAATGTGGGCCGCAGGTAAAGCGCTTGTTTCGACAACGGGTACCGATTGAAAAGCGCTGGCTTGGATTTGCTCAGCCAGTGCCGACAACTCGCCAATGCTCATATCACCCTCAAGGGTGGTACCAGTCATCAACTCATCGAGCGTGACGCTAGGTGCAGTGTGGCCACCATCAACCGCAACATCGTTTGCCAGTAGGCTTTCACCCGCCAAGTCAAACGCTGTCTCCACATCGTCAATCAGGTGTGGTTCCGTCGATTCGACTACGACCGGGGCGGCAATAGAGGTATCAATAACGAGCGGAGCCTGCACTTGAAGGGTCGACTGGACATCGGTGGAGGTTTTCGAGAATACCTCAGCCATCTTGAGAATTTTGGTCTCGTCAGAAAGGTTCATGATCAGGCCTAACAGATCCTGAAATTGCGAACCCTCGTAGGGACCAGTTTTCGGCAGCTTACCGATCACGGCCATCATGTAATCAGCTACGTCCTGCACCTTCGGATTCAAGAAAGCCAGCGAGCTGAGTTTCTTGTGCATCTTGAGCATGGCACTGACAGCCTTACGGCTGACGGAGCCCTTTCCAACGAAGCTGTTGTCCAGAAGATCCTCAGCTGCATCGGCAATTTCCCGAAACAGCTGACCCGACAACCCCTGAACCTCTTGCTCCAAGCCCTTGGAGAGCGAGGCATCCGATGCATCAGGAACCACGCGGCAAAGAGTGAAGCGAAAGCCCAGACGTTGTTGAACGACAGCCTTAGGAGTGATGGCGTTCTCAATAGCTTTACGCCATTGAGGTTTACCGTTCCATTTGTTCATCCAGTCAATACAGATTTGATCGTACTTACCGATGAAAATCTGAATCTGCTGGGAGAACAATCGCTGGATATCCTGCAGTTCAGCTGCAACCGCCGGCGCAACATCGTTTGGAAGACCGTAGCCTCCCATGAAGCGAACACCGTTAGTTTCAAGCAGGCGAATTGCCCGCCGCTTCAGCCGATCGAATTCCTTGATCTCATCAGGATCGGTGATTCGCTTGCTACCCAATGAGGCCAGTTCCGATGGGGGCAGATTGAGATCTACACCCAGGTCCTCAGCGCGCAATTTCTTGCGGCCGGACCAGATACTGACGTTCAAATCCACCAGCAAAAGCTTGCTGAGAATTTGAGTTTCTTGAACGAGATTAGAATTTTGCATGACGCACCTCCGGGAAGTGGAGGCGGTCTGCCCCATATGGGGAAGGTCGCCCCCAATGGGTTTAAGTAAGAATGCTGCGGATTTGAGTGAGTAGCTGTCACTAACGCAGGTTGCTCGCATGAGCAACGCTGAGAACCTGATTTGCTATAGCCGGACTATAGCAAAGCAGGCTCGAAGGCGGGAGCCAGAGGCCCCCGCTTTCTTACCAATCAAACATTGGTAAATCATCAATCTGCTCAGCATCAGCGTCGAAAGCCAGATAGAGGATTCCCTGAGAAGGTGCAAGGCACCATTCAAGCAAAGACTTGAACTCGGATGATGCACCTCGAGCAACAATAGCGTTGACCGTGAGCTCACCGATCGCAATCAAAAACCCATGACGGGTATCGAAGACGACTGGGAGGAATTCAGCGGACTCACTGAAGCGCCCTCGATGTTCAGCCGCGATTGCTTCAAGAAGCTGTACATCCTCCTTGCGCAAGTGGCTGGTGCACAACTCAACGGCCTTACAGATCGCTGGTGTCAAATTCATGGTTCACACTCCGAATTACTCTCGGAGCTCTCCCCTTACGGGACGAGCCCCGCAAGGGTTAAAGACAGAACACAGACTCGCCTTCGAAAGCATTGGCGAAGGAAGAAAGGTCCAAGGGTTTTGGCAGTACACCCAGGGCAATCAAAATTTGAATGCCTTGATTGTATTGATCAACGTTTAACAACCGCGTCAGAAATGCATCGCATTCCTTAGCGTTAGTCAAAGCAATGGATTCACCGCCGCCGGTGGCCAAACTGAGTAGCTGAACACCAGTGTTTACCGGTCCCAGATTGACAGCGACTGCCGACAGCAAAAGTATCTTTTCGAGGTCTTCATAAGGTTTCAGCTCGCCAGAAGCGAGAGAGCCTTCAAGCAACTCACCGAGAGATTTCAGCGACGAGGACAGCCCCAGGCTGGCAGCTACAGAATCAAGATCCTGTAGTGCCAGCCGGATAGGCTCCCGTTGTGCTGACTCAACTGCACACGAGAAAAAAATGCTCATGTTTTACACCGTCTGCAGAACAGGGTCTGCGCCCCAAGCGGCACCGAATCCGTCCTTGGCGATGGTGTGAACAACCACACGCATCGCTTTATCAGCACGGTTGGTAAGCGCCTCACGAAGAGCCTGACCCATTGTTGACGGGAAGATTGCTTTGGCTGATGGGTTACCACTGTAGGTTGAACCGATACGAGCCCAACGCAGCAGCGAGCGCGTCGAGAAGGTGATCGTCAGACCAGGCTGGCCTGGCTTCAACTCCATCTCAGGATTTCCAACGAATTGCTTACGCACATCGTTGGCGATATCGATCATCTTCTCGAGAATCGCGACATCCACTTTTGGCATTGTCGACGAGAGGATCTGAAGCTCCTCCGCTTTGCTCATGTATGGTACTTCGATCATCCGGCAACGGTCCCAGGTCGCAAGGTTCTGCGCCATGGTGCCGCCGTGGAGACCAGTGTCATCGCCCTGACCACGAGTGTTGCTCGTGATGACCATACGGAAGTTTGGATGCGGGTAAATGATCTCACCACCGTTTTCTGCAAGAACCAACGCGCCACCTTCCAGCACCGCATTAAGACCTGCAAACACCGATGGATCGAGTACATCCGCCTCGTCCAAAACAAAAATTGCCCCCTCCTTCATTGCTAGGGCCAACGGACCGTAGCGGAAAGAGGTTCGTTGATCACCCGTTGCTTGTTCACAGTCGAGTGAGGTCGAACCAACCAGCTCAGGCATTTCCATCCTTGAGTGAGCGTTTACTTTGCGGAAAGGCCAACGAAGACGCGCCGCAATTTGCTCGAGGATAGACGTTTTACCGGCGCCAGTCGGACCCACAAGGGACAGAAAGTCGCCACCATGCGAGTAGAGAAAGTTCATTACTGGCAACCGCAGGATCGTGCGGAAGAAGTAGTGAGGGTTGATCGATGGAACGAGCTCCATCAGTTCATGATCAGCTGGGAAGCCAGGGGCCATAACTTGCCCTTGATTGCCGACAACGCCGAACGAGCTCATTGGGATGATGTCTTGAAATTTCATGGTGTAACTCCAGAAAAGAGAGACACCACTCCCCTGCTGGGGAATGGATGCCCCAGGGGGTTTAAGATTTGCTGTTAGAACGAACAGCTGCGTTATCGCTCCCATGCCACATGGCGAAGGAACAAATTCAGAAAACTCTGGTAAGGACGTGCTTACCGCAGATTTCTTGAAAGAGAAAATGAGGGCCAAATGGCCCTCAATCCCTAATAGCAAAATGCCTGAACACCACCCTCCAGGTCAACAGTTTCGGCCTCGAAAAGATGCGCCAGCGCCGCGTCAGAAAGCGGGGTATCAGGATCTATCGTCAATCGGGATCGCTCCGTCACCGGCGCGCGATACGACTGCAATTTATCCTCGGGATAGTCCGGGTGAAGGCTGGCAAACAACTCCTTCCACCGCACATTGCCGGCCTGTTGGTAACGGCATATCCGAACACCCTCGGCTTCAGCCAGCATATGGTGCCCCATAAGGGAAACCAATCCTTTCTGAACCCCTTCCTTCTGCGACTTCATCAGCTTCAGCTCTGCCTCGAGTTCACTGATACGACGATCAATGGTCCTGGCCTCGGCCGCATGCTTTACCCACTCCGCCAGCTTCTCACCCTCAGGGATGAAGTAGTCGCGAAGAGGGTCTTTTTCCGGCTCTGTATCGGTGACGACCAGCGCCCAGAATTCAAGCGCCGCTTTGGTTATCAACTTTACTGCCAGATCGCTTCGAAGAATCTCGAAGACAATCGGGACATGCCGGGTGTGGTAGAAAAGAAGAAAGCCCTTCTCTGCCCCTGACACAGCCATCTGGTGCTGAACTTGCCACCAGTAGAGTTTGTAGTGCGAGGACAGCTCTCCCAGATTTTTCACCTCATCGAAGTTTGTGTCCGAAAGGACCTTCACTTCGACTGGGCGATTCTCCGGATCCACGCCGTCAAAACTCGCCCTGAGTACAGGGTGTGTTATCGACTGACCGCAGAGCGGAAGCAAGACCGTGTCAAAACGATCCTGGTACCAAGCGATCGCATGAGGCTCCAGCATGATTGCCAAGCGAACTTGGGGGATCATCGAAATGTCGATGGAGGCAACCCGCCCCGTCATTTCAGCCCACAACCGCCACCGTGTTTTCTCAGGATGATGCCCCAAGATCACAGCGGTAGAAGTTGCAGAGATCCCTTCATTTCGCCAGGTGTGCCACTGGGGGCTCCTTTGGCGCAAATTAATAACGTTCATTGTGCCTCCATGGGTGGAGGAACCCAGCCCCCAAGGGGGCAAGGCCCCCTTTAGGGTTGAGTACTGACATCACGCAGGCACCTTCTGCTTAGCGAGGTATTCAGATTGTCCCTTACGGAACTTCTTATTTGCTCGCTCGAGCAGATCGCCTTTCAGCTGGGCGGTAGCCCAGTCAAAAGCGCTCTGCCAGGCACCGGTACGCATCGAGCGGTCATGCACTTGATCAATACGACGGATAAGCGTCTCGTTAACATCACGTGGCGACGATCCGGCGCCAGCCTCCCCCTCAGTACGAATCGGACCTTGGGAACGAGGCTGATCCATCTGGGCGTAGTGCGAATTACCAACTGGTGAGGCATCTGCCTGAGGCTGCACAACAGGGTTGGGATCAACGTCGTAAACAACTCCCTCGTGCAGGTTAACGACATTGGTCTGAGTTACCGACGAAGGACCGTGCATCTCCCGCGACGCAGTTTCGAGCGTGACTGCACCACCTACGAAGCCCTCACCCCCTTCCTCGTTGAGGTAGGAGATGACGTTATCGAGGGCGGGACTGGTCATTGGCCAATACTTCCGGGCAATTTTGATACCCGTCTTGATAGCCATTGAGTCGAAATGGGTATCCCAAGGCCCCTTCTTCTTCGAAAGGTCCGTGTTCGCCCATGCAGAAGACAACTGCCGGGCGGCATAGACGTCTTCTGCACTAACTGGGTGAACGAGAAGCTTACCGATGGACAGATACGCTTTGACGTATACGCCGCGGAACTCCCCCCGATCATGCTTCGCCAGGAATGGATCGTAGACGTGGATTGGCTCGTCATTGGCACCGTTGTAGCTAAAGGTGTCACGACTGTAAACCGAGCAGGCCACCACGAGATCGACAGCACGGCTATCCGTTGCGATCTTCATCAATCCCCGGTAGGAGATATCGGCGATCACCTTCCCCTCGCGGGGTACCAGAAATGCCAACCCCATTGCCGGATTCAGCGTAAGCCCCGACGAAGCAATTTGCTGCATCGCCAAGGCAAAGCTTGCCTTGTTGTTCATTGCTGCCGATGCCAGGTAGGAATTACCGAGCATTGCTTGGTAGGCGTAAAGCGCTTCCTGGGCAAAGTTCATACGACTATTCATCGCACTCACAATGTTCGTGAAGTCCTGCTCCGTGCTTTTAACCAGATCATTGATCTGTTCAGGCTTCACGGAGGGTCGCTGTTGAGAAATTTGTTTGCCAGCCATGTGTAACCTCCAGGTTAAGAGGCGGAGGCAAACCCCAAACGGGATTTGCGCCCCGCGCGGGATGAATTGCTTGAGTTGGATCAGCAGTGTTTCGCTAGAGGCAAGGCCTCAAGCGAAATCATCAAAGTCCGATAATGGTCCAGGCTTCGACGGTTGTTGCGTTTTAAGGCATAGACCTCGCAGCCTACTAGCGAGAGGCAGAATTACTGCCACCGGGAGCCTGCGAGCTGTCTTGGTTTTGAGGGCGACCACCGAGCAACTGCATGGTGCCCTGATTGTCAACGACGATCTCAGTTGAATACCGCTTGATACCGTCCTTTTCCCACTCGCGAGTCTGCAGCTTGCCCTCGATGTACACCTGCGAACCCTTACGAAGGTATTCGCCGGCAATTTCAGCAATCTTGCCGAACATCGAGACACGGTGCCATTCAGTACGTTCTACCTTCTGACCCGACTGCTTATCTGTCCACTGCTCGCTGGTAGCGAGACTCAGATTGGTGACCGCGTTGCCGTTAGGCAAATAGCGGACCTCGGGATCTTGGCCACATGTGCCAACGAGGATTACTTTGTTTACGCCACGCGCCATGTTGTCACTCCGCATAGAACCGGGGCGCACGCCCCTGCGGGGTATGAGTGGCCCTTAGGGGATTGTTGTTAATGCTGGGAAAAGCAGTCCAGCTTCTGCATCCGAAGGTCAACAATGACCAACAGGAATTCAGGTAGCAGGTACAGAAGAATCTTTTCAATGGGCTTGAGGCAAGGCCACAGAAAAGAAGCTTCAAGGGGGAGCGAGCTCCCCCCCGCTATCGAAGGGATTTACATCGTGATCCCGATTTCCGCGGTCTCGGGAAGAATGTGGTTATACACGGCCCACCGCTTGACATAGCGAATGTCCATAACCTCAGGAGTCACCGTACTCGCGATGTTGTCCGGTACACGTACCGTTTCACCGCCGAGGAGTAACTCTTGTAGTTCCATAAGATAGAACGCTTGAACTGGATATTGCATGGAGGGCTCCTCGCCAGGTGGTCCACCAAAGCACTCAAAGCGAGAACTTTGGAGGACCACCTGGGAAGGGTGGCCCTTGCAGCACTACTCACTCAGGGAGTGAGTAGTCCATCAGCTCAGAAGCTGAGCTGAATATTGCGACGCTGGAAGGTCGGCACGTCATAGGTCGAATAATCGATCAATTTCGGTAGCTGGTTAGTGCGAGTGGCGCCACGCAGAGCGAGGCAATCCTTGGCACTAAGACCGAGCGAAGCATTTGCTGCTTTCGCATGAGCGGCCTGGGTAGGCGACACATGCAGATCATCAACCTTCTCGTTACCAAGCTTGGGATCCTGGCGAGGAACAACCTTCTTGGAACGAGTGAGGTAGAGGTACCCAACAACCACAACGAGAATGAGCAACACGATAGGAAGGTTGTTCATTTGCTCACCTCCTGGTCAGCCATTACATGGCCGGCGTAAGAGTTGTAAGCATGTGCGGTGTCAGCAGACAGAACCATCACTAACCGCGCGAGAGCGGACAGGACAGTAGAGAGGATTGCAGATTTCATGGAGGCCTCCAGCAAAAAATGAGGAGCCTCCACCCCAAAGGGACAGAAAGCCCCTCTGGGTAAAATCACGACCGCGAATCGTGATCGATTGAGTGCTGGGTATGGTGCCCAGCTTCACACAACGCCAACAGGTAAGACCTGTCGGGACAACACTCAAGCAACATGCTTGGGTGAAGATTAGATTTGAGCATAACTGCCCTTATGGATGGTGTAAAGCGGCTAGCGTAGCTTCTGACCCTAACATCGGGTCAGATTCAACCTACCAAAAAGCATCATAAGAATATCGTTAAGGCTCCCCAACCCATAGGAGCCATGCAATGGCCAACGGACACGATTTCAAGCCGCAAGGCAGGTACTCCAGCGCAACCCTTGAGTCCACTTACACACTCCATACCGAGCAAGCTCAACGCGTACATCGTCGTTGCTTTGAAGGTGCGGCACGCGCCCTCTTCACCGTTGACGTGGTGGCACGCGCAATGGCGCAGTCGAACAAAGCGTTCGACTACAACGGGGTGATCACGGCCGTGGAAACGATGTTGATCAACCTGGAAACCGAGATCAACAAAGAACGCGATCGTTACTCTCACATGATCAAGGTGGCCGGCCAAGAGGGCATTACCGCCCGCTATGACAACGCCCAGTCCTATACTTTCACCGTCTCCACGCCGGCGATCATGCGGTTTGCGCAAATTATTCAAGCCTTCGACCAAATGCTGATTCAGGCACAGACCGCATGGCTGCTCTGCCTGCTACCGTCGGACAAGAACAGCCTGGTGGCAAACGAGCGCATGCGCCAGGTTATGAAAGTGATCCGCAAGCTGCAGAACATGGCCAGCGAAGCGCGGAACAAGGGCAAGAAAGAGCCCTATGCAGATTCAATCGCGCAATCCTTGGGCGAAGCGGCTGAAGAAACCGAAGTCGACAAGAGCACGCAAGAAGCCATCGAGGAAGAAGAACAAGCTGCTTAATGCCGTCGACATGAACAAAGGGCGCCATCTGGCGCCCTTTTTTATTGGTGCGCCAGGCATGGCGCGTTGCGCGAAGCGCAACCAGCTTGGCTGTGGTGGCCACGCTGATGACTTGGAGGTGAAAGTCCTCTACACACCCGGCAAGGGGAAGTGTTAGCCAGAGGCAAGGGTGTCGCGGGCGACTGCGAATCTGAAGGAAGCCCGAGGCAAAATGCTGGCCTGACGAACAGGAAGCGGATAGAGGCGGCGCAGCGGGGTAAGAAGGCCAATATCTTCAAAGCCCAATACTTGCACGGAACGCTGTGACGTAGATCCGACAGGCATAAGCAGGAAGGTCGCGCGAATTACCCTGGGAGATCTGTAGGTTTGCCACTGTGCTACCGAGCGTCGAGAGGCGACGGGATGAACCTGCAGAAGTCAGCCGAGGCCGTAGTAAGTGGCGAATAACCCCGCCACCAAGGGCCGAACAGGTTATGCCGCCAGTAGGCATCAGAGTCTCGTCGAATGCTGAAACGCAGAATATTCTCCAAGAGGAAACTGTTACCCCAGGTCCCGGACGGTATCCGAGGATGACGGCTGACAGGGCGCAAGCATCGACGGCGTCTGTGACGTGGACGAACGCGGAGCCGGACACGCTGATGGCGCGGGTGCTTGCACCCGCCAACCTTAAGCGTGCGTATCAACGCGTAGTCAGCAACAAGGGCGCACCGGGTGCCGATGGCATGACGGTCGACCAATTGGCAGGCTACGTGAAACAGTATTGGCCGATCCTCAAGACTCGGTTGCTGGCCGGCGAGTATCACCCGCAAGGTGTACGCGCCGTCGACATCCCCAAACCCAAAGGCGGCACAAGACAGCTGGGTATCCCCAGTGTCGTGGATCGCCTGATCCAGCAGGCGCTGCTGCAACAGCTCACGCCAATCTTCGACCCTCTGTTTTCGGACCACAGCTACGGCTTTCGTCCGGGCAGAAGCGCTCATCAAGCTATCGAAACCGCCCGCGCCCATGTGGCGGCGGGACACCGCTGGTGCGTGGAACTCGATCTGGAGAAGTTCTTTGATCGGGTCAACCACGATGTATTGATGGCCTACATCGAGCGTCAAATCGAAGATAAACGTGTGCTTATGCTGATCCGTCGTTATCTCGAAGCGGGAATGATGTCGGGCGGGATCACCAGCCGACGGCAGGAAGGCACGCCGCAAGGCGGCCCGCTCTCACCGTTGTTGTCGAACATCCTGCTCAATGAACTCGACCGCGAGCTGGAACGGCGGGGCCATCGCTTTGTACGCTATGCCGACGACGCCAATATTTATGTGCGCAGTCGTCGTGCTGGCGAGCGAGTGCTGGTCACATATGAATCACGCGCTGCCGAAGAAGCTGTGGGACAGCCTGGGGCTGGTCTCAATACTGGATACGATAAAACGGCTTAACCGCATAACCTGAACCGCCGTATACGGATCCGTACGTACGGTGGTGTGAGAGGACGGCGGATGTAAATCCGCCTCCTACTCGATCGTATTAATTGAGATTTTTCCGGACCTTATCCTCGGCTTCCTTCCGGGTACCGGAGAAATCCTTATCCTCCAACCGAGACTGATTGCGTATCAGAGTGTTCTCCCGGTCACCGCCGATGCTGAGTGCTGTACCTTTACCTGTCAGCTTATCCAACGTCGACTTGTCGATGGTGGGGTAGTTGTTGGTTACTTGGAGCAAACCAATCCACTCGGAAATATCTATCTTGCTCCAGTCCAGGCGACTGAGGTCCTCAACAGCCAAACCTTCACATGACGGGTTTTCTGACTCCCCCCAACTCATGCCGAGTTGCGGTCGAGCCTGCTCCTGAATAATCCGCCCCAGTGGCGAGTTAAAGCAGCAATAGGCTTCCCGCTTCTCAATACAGCCAAGTGGTGACTTGGACGCGCAATAACTACCAACGAAATGGCAAACCTTGGCGGCGGCAAAAACTGAGTGCAACACCTGACCTTTCCGGTACGGTGCTGCCCCTATGTCTTATACCGAACTCAGCGTTGAAGAGCGCGCCACCATTCAAATCGGTCGTACCCAAGGCTTCAGCCTG